>JAUVEQ010000094.1 GCA_030594725.1 Methanobacteriota archaeon | reverse complement strand
GTCATCCCCGTCGTTCTGGGCCTGGCCTTCCTTGGGTTCTTCGCGTTCTACGAGTGGCACGAGACCCCGGAGTTCTGCGGGGAGCTGTGCCATTCAATGGAACCGAACTACATAGGTTACATCGAGCCCGAGAACAATTCGATGATGATAGTCCACAAGGAGGACGGAGTGTCCTGCACCGCTTGCCACACGGGCCCCGGCTGGTGGGGTCAGGTCGATGCCCTGTTGGCCGTTCCACATGAGTTCATCAGCGAGGCCTTCAACCTCTACGATCCTGACAATCTTGGCGGTTTCTACGATGAGGAGTCCTGCAACAAATGCCATGACGGCGAAGTGGCGGTGTTACCTGGTAACGTCACAGCGGTCGATGGTTCCCAGGTCGATCCCCATCTGGAGGATGATGTGTGCATGGACTGCCATCCAGCCCATTCCGCCGGTTTCGGCATCAGCCTGCAGACCTGTCCGATATGCCATGCCATGGCCCTGGACGACTGGGATGAGTCCATGGAGCGGCACGCCGAACGTACTGGCAAGGACTGCCTCAGCTGCCACGACAGGGCCCACCCGGAGGACGCGAGGGTCCCTTGGGAGGTCGTCGAGGAAGCCGGGCACGGGAACAACGAGTTCTGCAGCGACTGTCACATGAAGGAGTACAACGTCTACTTCGAGACAGCCAATGAGGTGTCCCTCGAGCTATACGGTGATTGCGTGGATTGCCATGAGGAGCACGATGTGAGCGATTCGTTCCATTACTCGGCCCCACCGTACGACGACTGCGGTGGTTGCCATTACAGCTTGGATGGACCGGGCGGCATCCACAACCGGACAGCCGTGGCCTATGCGGACTACCCAACGGTCGGCGACATCCTTTGCACGGCCTGCCATCTAGAACAGGTGGAGGGCCTTGACCTGAACAAGCAGCACAGGGGTCTGGACTGTGTCTACTGCCACGATGAGCACCTCGATGTGATCGTGAACTTCGACGAGTGCACAGCCTGTCACAGGACGGGCATACCTCAGGGGCACGACGAGGGGACCGACGGATGCACAAAGTCCGCCTGCCATGGCGAGGGATGGTACCACTAGGGGGGGTGAAAAGATGGCGGAGGAAAAGAAGGGGAGGGCCGTCGAGGAGCTGAAGCGCTATGACGGCAAGGTCATCGGGGCCCACTGGGTGTTCCTCATCTTGTTCATTCCCTTCCTGTACACCGGTCTGCTACTGTTCCGGGACTGGTTCGAACATACGTACCACATCCACGGTATCAATTACATCTTCCCATCCTGGGAGGGTATCGAGACCACGCACGTGTACCTGGGCATCGGGGTCCTGGTGGTTGGCCTGGTCCACATCCTCATGCACATCGGTCAGAAGGAGAAACCGATATTGCCCAAGAACGTGGGCGCTGACCTGGGTGCCAACATCCACAACATCCTCTACATCTTCCACCTGGCGCCCAGTGCGGAACGGGGCGCGGGGGAGAAGTACAAGCGCCACCAGCGCATGACCTACGTGGCGACCGTCTACTGCCTCATCCTGTCCGCCCTCACGGGCCTCTGGCTCTGGTCTGGCTGGATGGAGGACATGGCCCTCATCATGCACGTCATCGCCGGTCTGCTGATAGTGTTCCTCTCGGGATACCGCATCCTCTCCCTGATCCGGAGGCATGACGCGATTGCCTTGAGGAGCATCTTCGTCAAGGGGACCATGCCCGCGTGGTACGCTAAGAAGCACCACTTCCTGTGGTACAGGGAGCTCAAGGGTGGTTACAAGGCTCCCAAGGACCCAGGTTACGAGAAACTCTTACCCAAGGATGATGAAGCTGAGGTGGTGGACGGATGAGCAAGAGATCGGACGAACTTCATATCAAGCTCTCGAAGATAGTGGGAGCTGACCGTGTCAGGACCGACAAGATGGAGCGGCTCCTCCACAACCACGACCTGGCCCCCCTGCCGCCCCTCATGGAGATGGGCTTCAAGATGATGCCAGACGCTGTGGTACGGCCAAAGAGCGCGGAGGAGGTCTCCCGCATCATCGGATTGGCGGTCCGTGAGGGCGTGCCCTTAGTGCCCCGGGGTGGCGCCTCGTGGGGCTACGGCGGCGCCATGCCGTGCGAGGGTGGCATAGTCCTGGACATGACCTCGATGAACGAGATCGTGCGCATGGACGTGGACAACCTCGAGATCGAGGTGGAGGCCGGCGCCACCTGGCAGAAGGTCATCGACGAGGCGGAGAAGGCAGGCCTCTTCATCGGGTACTATCCGTCCAGCAAACCCGCGGCCACCATTGCGGGTTGGATCGCGACGGGCGGGATCGGGGTCGGTACGTACAAGTACGGATCGGTCAAGAACAACCTCCGGAACATGGAGGTGGTCCTGCCCGAGGGCCAGATCATCAACACCGGTTTCGACTACGTATCGGACCACAGTGCAGCGTACAACCTCAACGACCTGTTCACCGGTACCGAGGGAACCCTTGGCATCGTGACCAAGGTCACCTTGAAGGCGGTCCCCGCCCCCGAGGTCGTGAAGCCCATCTCGATCATGTACCCGACCCTGATCGAGCTGTATCCGATGATGCATGCGATCACCCGCAAGCGCATCCAACCCCTCCACATCGCCTTCGTGGACGAGCATCACAGCCGGTACCTCAAGGCCATGGGAAAGCACACACCAGGGGACGGCGCCATCCTCAACGTGGTCCTCGAGGGCGACAAGGTCTCCGTGGAGCACGAGGAGTCCGTGATCGCGGAGCTCATCACCGAGCACGGGGGGACGCGCCTTTCCGACGAGGACGCCCAGCACGAGTGGGAGGAGAACCCCTACGAGTTCCGGGTGAGGGAGGTGGGCGTCAGCGCCGCCCTGGCCGAGGTCGTCGTGCCCATGACCGAGTTCACCGACACCATCGAGGACCTCTACACCCTCATCAAGAGCATGAAGATGGAGGCTTCGGTCATAGGCATGTTGGGCGATCGGAACACGGTCCTTCTCATGCCATACTACCTGTACGTGGAGAAGAAGCTGGTCAAGTCCATGGCCTCCCTGTCCTTCGGCAATAAGGTGGGCAACCTGTCCATGGAGCACAAGGGCAGACCCCTGGGCTTCGGCCTGTTCTTCGCGATGAACCTGAAGAAGATCCGTCGTGACGGCGCTCCGGTCATGTACGACATCAAGACGGTGCTGGACCCCTACGATATAATGAACCCGGGCAAGATGTTCGAGGGCATGACACGGTACGGGATGCCCATGCCGGGTGCCATGATGGGCATGGGAATGGCCATGATGGCATTGGGCAAGAAGGTGCTGCCCAAGGACAAGGGCTTCACCAAGGCCGTCAAGGACCACGACCCGGAGCGCGGACATCATGGCGGCGGCGAGGAGAAGGCTCCCGCACCAAAGGAGAAGGCCTAGAGCCATAATCGGACGGGAAGTGAGATGAGCGCTGAGAAAGGAAGCCGCAATCGCCCTCCCAAGAGCATCGCCAAGGACCTGGACGCATGTCTCCAGTGCGGCTACTGCCGCGACGTCTGCCCGGTCTTCGAACAGGACCCCTGGGAGTCGGCCAGCCCCCGTGGCAAGGTGTACATGCTCAAGCAGCTGGACCGGAAGGGTTTCATGGACCGCATCCTTGCCGTCTTCGACCGGGAGATCAAGGTCACGGACGATTTCGTCGAGCGCGTGTACTGGTGCACCAGCTGCGGCATGTGCGAGGAGGAGTGCCATGTGGAGATCCCCTTTCCGGAGCTCTGGGAGGAGGTCAAGGGTTGGCTGGTGGATCAGGGAGTGGCTCCCCTGGACACCCATCGGGCCTTCCTCTCGCGCGTCAGCAATGTCAAGAATCCCTTCAACGAGCCGGAATCCACCCGGGGCGACTGGTCCAAGGAGTTCCTCCTGTCATCGAAGCCCGAGGTGATGTACTACGTGGGCTGTACCGAATCCTTCAGGATGCAGAAGATCGCCAAGACCACTGCCACGGTGCTCAAGGCCGCTGATGTCAAGTTCAACATAATGGGCGAGGAGGAGTGGTGCTGCACCTCTCCACTGCTGCGCACGGGCCAGAAGAGCCTCACCGAGTCCTTCGCCCGCCACACCCAGGAGCAGATGAGGATATCGGGGGCCAATGTGATGCTGACGGCCTGCGCTGGCTGCATGGCCACCACCAAACGGGACCACACCAAGGCGATCGGACCCCTTGGCTACGAGGTGCTCCACGTTGCCCAGTACGCCGAGAAGCTCATCGAGGACGGGAGGTTGAGTTTCAACAGGACAATCCCTAGGAAGGTGACCTACCACGACCCTTGCCACCTGGGCCGTCATGCCGGTGTCTTCGAGCCCCCAAGGAACGTCATCGAGTCGATCCCCGGCATCGAACTCATAGAGATGCCCAGGAACCGTCGCAAGTCCCGGTGCTGTGGCGCGGGGGCCGGTTTCAAGGCCCAGTTCGACGAGTACGCGGTGAACATCGCCGCTGGCAGGGTACAAGAGGCCATAGACGTGGGCTCGGAGCAGATAATCACCACCTGCCCATTCTGTGCCGTGAACCTCAACGCGGGGGCCAAGCAGCTGGGCGTCAGGCAACCCACCATCGACCTGATGCAGCTGATACTCGAGGCCCTCGGTCCGTCGGTCTGATCCATGAGAATCCTTGTTGACGAGATCAGGCTGTACCCTCTCAGGTACTTCAAGGCCGTGCTCCGCCACATGGGTCCGGAGTTCTGGATCGTGGCCACCTTCCCCTACTACATCAGCTGGGTCTGGGCCTCCGGCGAGATCTTCCCGGGGCTCCAATGGCTCGAGGACAACCCGACCGTGGCGAGCACATACCTCGAGACCTTCGCACTGTACCTGGGCCAGACCTGGGAGTTCTGGCTCGGGGCCATCATAATAGGCCCGTTGCTGGGCGGGGGGACGGTGCTCTACGACGACTTCTTCGACCGTGACATCGACAAGAACAATCCCAGGAAGAGCTCCCTCCCCTTCCACAAGGTACCCACCAGGCCCAGGATGATCCTCGGGTCCTCGGGCTTACTCTTCGTACTCTCACTCGTCCTTGCCATGCTCATCTCCCCCGGTTTCTTCGTGATCTCGGCCTTCATCGTGGTCCTCTCGTTCCTCTACTCTTCCCCACCTTTCCGGTTCAAGGGTCGAGGAGGTCTCGACCTCCTGACGAACATGGTGGGATTCGGCCTCCTCTGCTCGATGGCGGGCTTCATTGTCGCGGCCCCCCTCAGTGAATATCCCTGGCTATGGCTCGTACCGATGATATTCGGGACCGGCTGCCTATACATCCTCACGACCATCGCCGACATGAGGTACGACGGTGACAGCAACATCCAGACCATCGCGGTGAAGCTGGGCCTGGACAGGGCTGCAGAGGCATCCATGGTCCTTCTCTTCATCGCCAACGTCGCGATACTGTCCCTGGGTCTCAACGACTACCTGTACTCGCCCGAGGTGATCTACAGGGTCTGGCCGATATCGATCCTGGAGTTCCTGCCGATCATCTACCTCAGGGTCACGAGGAAGGTGGACGTTATCCTGTGGGTCATCTTCTTCACCGGTAGCCTGATGGCCATCGGGACCTTCCTGCTGGCCCTCAACCACGTTGGCATCTGGGTGGTCTGACGGGGCCCATGCTCGACATCTGTCGGTCCTAGAACCGAGGATACCGAAGGTTTTATCCCCATGAAGGGAATCAACGGGCCTGGATGTCGGGCGTTGTACTAGAGGCCAGGGGATTGGTCAAGTCCTTCGGGCGCAACCAGGTGCTCAGGGGCGTCGACCTCTCCATATCGTCCGGGGACCGGTACTTCCTATTCGGTCCCAACGGAGCTGGCAAGACGACCCTGGTCAAGCTCCTCACGGGTCTCATGAAGCCAGACTCGGGAGAGGTGCGCCTGTTCGGCGAGCCCCTCGAGGGCGAGGCCCTGGCGATCCGTGCAAGGATCGGTTTCCTCTCCCACGAGCCCTACCTCTACGGAGAGCTCACCGCCATGGAGAACCTGGATTTCTTCGGCCAGCTCTACGATGTTCCCAATCGCGCGGAGCGGTCGAAGGCACTGCTCAAGGAGGTCGGCCTGTTCGCCAGGTCCCACGACAGGGTCGCGACCTTCTCCCGCGGGATGAAGCAGAGGCTTGGACTGGCCAGGGCGATCCTCCACGAACCCGACCTGGTGGTGCTCGACGAACCCTACACGGGACTCGATATCAGGGCCACCGCCACCCTGGAGCGGCTGATCAGGGAGAAGAGCGCCGAGGGGACCGCCTTCTTGGCCATCACCCACGACCTGGCCCAGGGCCTCGAGATGGCCACCAGGGCAGGGATACTGTCCGGGGGCAGGATGGTCCTCGAGAACGACCCCTCTGGATGGGACGAGTTCTCCGAGAGGTACCTGGACGTGATGGGAGGTGGTCGTTGATGGGTGCCGTGGGGGCCATCTTCCAGAAGGAGCTCCGGGTCGAGTTCCGCAACAAGCAGACCATCGTCACCTACCTCCTCCTGGCCTTCCTGATCCTGACATCGTTCCGCTTCGCGTTCTCGTCCTTCGACAAGACGGCCACGGAGATCGCCGCCCCGGTCCTGTGGATCACGATATTCTTCGCCGGGATGTTCTCCCTGACCCCCATCTACAAGCGCGAGGTGGACGAGTCGACCAAGGAGGGCCTGCTCCTGGCCCCCATACCCCATTCGGCGGTATATGTGGGCAAGCTCCTCGCCAGCCTCCTGGTGGTGTTCGGCCTGGAGCTCTTCACCCTCATGCTGTTCTTCGTCTTCTTCCCCTACGACCTGCCGAACATGGCGGCCCTGATGACGGTCCTCGTCCTAGGCACCCTGGGGTTCGTGGCCCTGGGAAGCATCATATCGGCGATATCATCGCAGCTTTCCCAGGCGGGAGTGATGCTAATGGTCCTGACCATACCGGTCCTCCTCTTCACCGTCGTGCTCTCGGCGGTCTCGGCGACCTCCGAGATATTCGGGGGTGCCGGCCTTGATGATATCAACCAGGAAGTGAGGTTCCTGGCCGTGTTCGCTTTGGTGTTTATCGCCACAGGTTATTTATTGATTGACTTTATATTGGAGGCCTAGCATGGAACTGTTCGGCAGAATCAGGCTAGCATTCATACTCATCTCGGCGGTCCTGGTCCTCAACGGGATCTTCCTCGCCATGATCTGGGTCCCGCCCCACGAGACGATGGGAGACGTCCAGAGGATATTCTACTTCCACGTGGCCTCCGCATGGATAGCCTACGTGGCATTCATCGTTACCTTCGCCACCAGCATAGTGTACATGAAGACCAAGGACCTCAAGTGGGACAACTGGGCGGTGTCCTCTGCCGAGATCGGCGTGGTGTTCACCACCCTGGCCATCCTCACCGGGCCAATGTGGGCCAGGGCCATCTGGGGCGAATTCTGGAGGTGGGAGGACCTGAAACTGCTGATGACCCTGGTCCTCTGGCTTGTGTTCATAGCCTACCTGGCCTTGCGGGCGAACGTGCAGTCCAGGCGGTCGAAGGCGACCCTTGCCGCCGTGTTCAGCGTCATCGGCATGCTATGCATCCCTCTCAGCTTCGCGGCCAATCGCATATGGACCCAGTCCCATCCCACCGTGATCGCCAGCGACCAGGGCGAGATCGTGACCTCTGGGATGGTCCCGGCCCTGATAGTGGCGGTCTTTGCCATGACGTTCTTGTACATCGCTCTGCTGCTGCTCCGTGTCGGGGCGGCCAAGCTCCAGGATCGCGCTGATGAATTGAAGCTGAAGGTAGGTGACTGAAATGGACGATATCGTGTACTTCTATCTGGCATATGCCATCATCTGGGGTGGCATATTCATTTACATGCTCAAGATCCACTTCGACCAGCAGCGGCTGGCCCGAGAGATCGACGTCCTCCAGGAGGTAGTAGATGGACAACGAGACGGGTCCTGATGGGATCGAGTCCCCGACGGGGGAAGAGGTCGAGACGACCACCGACGAGGAAGCACCGGAGAAGCTGAGGTCCAAGGGCATCTCCAGCAAGCAGATCCGCATCGGTGTCGTGGTCGCCGTCGTGGCCGTCCTGGTGGTCATCCTACTATGGGGGATGGTCCCCGACAAGATCTACGAGGTCCACCAGGCTGTGAATGATATCGACTCCCTCGACGGGGAGTACGTGAGCGTCAAGGGCTTGATAGTCAGCTGGGAGGTCGGGTCATCGGACTTCACCATCGCCGACACCAATGACGGGAACATCACCATCCGGGTGCAACACACCGGCCCCATACCAGAGGGCTTCGGGATAAACGCCACCGCGGTCGTGAAGGGCATTCTACGCAAATCCACCCCCGTGGACAAGATGGATACCGATGCGATCCAAATCGGTTGTCCCTCGAAGTACTAGGCCTTAAAAACCCCATTAAGAAAAGATAATCGATATTTACTAAGGTATGAGAAAACACCCCAGAATCTGGGCCAAAACATCGGTTCTTATTCGACCCATCCAGGGGATTGAAATCATTCCAATTCTCAGCTATCGGGAAGCTTAATATAGTTGTAGATGGATATGAGGATTTAATAGGAGGCCTAAATTAATTTTAGGGTATCCTTAACATGGGAGGTCAAATATTGGGTGACACAAAACCTGTGAGGAAGCGAATGCTGCCTCTGGCCCTGATCGGGCTGGTGGCCGTGTTGGCGCTCCTGGCATTCATTGGGACAACGGGCGGAGCCACTTACGAAGGTTCTTCGAGGTGCGCTGACTGCCACGACGACATGCTTGAAGACTGGGAAGGAACAATGCATGGCATTGACTTCTCGGAGTGGATCTACCACGACGAGCCGACCAACAAGTACACCTATGGTGGCGGTAACGAGACCACGGGCATGACCGGCTCCTGTGCCGAGTGCCACGTTGTGGCTTACGGCGAGGAAAGTGGTTTCGATCCAGCTCTTCCCTGGAACGACACGTACAACGCAGGCGACGATGAGGATTTCCCGAACCTGCACCTGCTTCGCATCGGGTGCGAGAACTGCCACGGACCTGGTAGCGACCACG
>JAUVEQ010000336.1 GCA_030594725.1 Methanobacteriota archaeon | reverse complement strand
CTGGGTGTTGGTGATCTTCGCGTCGAGGGAATCGGGGTATAGGGTGACGTGCAAGGAGTGACGGGGGATGGCCTCGACGGGTTCGGCCACGAGGGTGGCCTCGGCCGCTATCACTGTGAGGGATGCTAACAGTATCCCAATGAGAAGGATCCTCACAGAGACGGAGGAATGCCATGCCATGAAACCCAGGCCCCTATGACACTATTGGGTACGGCTCATAAATATAGTTTTCAGGATGCGGTCGGCGATGCTCACTTCAGCTCCAGCTGCTTCTTCTGGCGAGGCCTGAGAACGCGAAGCCCCGCATTGTGCAGCCGCTTGATGAGCCCCCGGTCCCCGGTGACGACGGTCCCTCCGGTCCGGATGGCCAGGTCGACGACGGCATCATCGCCGAGCCCCACCGTCTCCATCACCTCGAACCGCTCGGCGAACGTGAGGGCCGCCGCCCCGTCCCGAAGGGAGGAGCCCATGGTCCGGAGCTCTGCGACAACGACCCGGGGCACGACCATCCGGCACCGGCCCATCACCCGCAGGACCTCGCCCTCCACGTCCAGTCCCATCTGGAACGGCATGAGCAGTGCATTGGTGTCAAGAAGGACGATGGGGAGGTCGGCGGAGCTCCCGTCTCCCGTCAAGGGCAGGCCCCCCTAGCGGATGACCCCGTGTCCGATGAGTCGGAAACGGGTCCCGATGCGCCTGGAGATCGCCACCCTGGCTCCGCGCTCGGCGGCCACGGGAAGCTTGAGGCGCACGTCGCAGTGGTCCGCGACCACCGAGGTCACCATGCCCACGGTGGTGGCGGAGGATATGTTGAGCATCAACGGCTCGTTGGAATGGATCGGCTCCACATCGATCTCGTCCAAGGAGCCCACCACGTGGTCCAGCAGATGCAGGTCCATGGTGAAGTCGTGCCAGACCGGGGGTAGCGTCCCCGGCTTGCCGGCAACCTTGCCCACGAGGGAATCGGACTTGGTCATCTGGGGGTCGAGCTTGGTCGAGACGGCCAACAGCCCGCCGGGGCGCGCCGTCTCCAGGTTCTGACCACCGGCCATTATCGACTCGATGGTGGTGATGATGGGTTCCCAGGTGACCCTGTTCTGCTCCTGGATCCGGATGCCAGGAGAGATCTCCAGCTCGTCGCCGACATTCCAGACACCCTGGTTCAGGGAACCGCCGACGACGCCTCCCATGAGCTCATCGGGTCCCTTTCCAGGCATGTTGCAGTCGAAGCTGCGGGCGATGTTCATGCGAGGCGGAGAGTTCAGGTCGTGGTCGGGGGTCGGGATGTGCTCCTCTATGGCCTGGATGAGCACGTCGAGGTTGACACCCTGCTGGGCGCTGGTGGGTATGAGGGGCGCGTTCTCGGCCACGGTACCCTTGAGGAACTGCTTGATGTCCTCGTAGTTCTGGATGGCGGTCTCCTCGTCCACAAGGTCGATCTTGTTCTGGATCACGATGATGTTCTCGATGCCGGATATCTGCAGGCCCATTAGGTGCTCCTTGCTCTGGGGCTGGGGGCAAACCTCGTTGGCCGCGATCATCAGGATGGCGCCGTCCATCATGCCGGTGCCGCTGAGCATGACGGCCATCAGGGTCTCGTGACCCGGGGCATCGACGAAGCTGACGACGCGGAGCAGTTCCGCCTTGCCGTCGCATGAGTCGGGGTCGGTGGTGAAGCATTCGGGGCTTTCCACGCCAGGGCACCGAAAGAACGCGCAATCTGCGTAGCCCAGCTTGATGGAGATGCCTCGCTTGATCTCTTCGGAGTGGCGGTCCGTCCAGACGCCCGTCAGGGCCTGGGTCAGCGTCGTCTTCCCGTGGTCGACGTGGCCGACCAGGCCGATGTTCACTTCGGGCTGCTGGGGGGTCGCCATGATCAGGACCTCTAGTTCTCCTCGGCTAGCAGGTCGTCGATGGGTTTGGAGCCGTGGGACGAGATGCGCATGTTGATCTGGGTGATCTCGGGAGAGATGGTGTTGCCCCGAACGACGATGCGCTTGCGCAGGCCCTTCTCGTGGACCAAGGGCTTGTGCACGTTCTTGTGCCGGGACTTGGACTTGTAGCCGACGGATTCCGCGGTGAGGATGCGCTTCAGTCGGGCGCCCTCGATGTCCCTGCGCATGGCGAAGCCAGCGTGGTCGGTGCCACCGGTGACCACCAGCTTGTAGCCAGGGAGGTTGACGAAGATGCCGTCGAACTCGTCACCGATCTTCTTTCCGACGAGGGAGTTGGCGTGGTGTCCGGAGATGTCGTTCTGATAGCACTTCCCCGTCTGCGGATCGGCGATGACCGCCTTGAACTCGACCATGAATATCACCATTTGAGCGTGACTGGCAGCGATAGCACTGCCTTCGCACTCGACGGCAATGCGCTTCCTATTTAAAAGGCTTATGGTGGAGCTGGGAGGTTCAGCTTCCTCTTCAAGATAATTACTGGGAAGTACCAGCCCCTCAATATTATCGGGATTCTTTGCCCGAATGCCGATTCGAGTATCGAAGGGTTCAAACCGGCATCATCCTGTCAGTGTGACCCCGCCCTCCCATGCGCAAGGTCTGTACACTACCTCGTCACCCACAGTGACCTTGATCATAAGGATAGCCTTCCCGCTGGTGAAGTTGTCCCCGATGGTCACGGATATCTTGAAAACACCATCGGTACCCGTGCGCACCAGGTCCGATATCGGTACCTCTTCGCCCCCCTGGCACAACCATAGCTGGACCATCATCGACGTGCCGTCTGTCAGTGGGGCCCATGAGCCCGACGTGACCGGATATGCGGTGGTGTTCCATTCAAGATGGCCCTTGAAGACGAAGGGAACTCCCGTCATTGGGATCTCGAAGTGGGGGTCTTGGTCGCTGCCCTGGCCCATGACCCTTGTGAAGGGAAGCCAATCATACTCCATGGTGCGAGGATCGATATCATCCAGCAACCAATCGTAGTCGCTGTCTGGGTTGAGGGGATCGGATGTCTGGTCGTTGTTCTCGGGATTTCCGTAGATCTCGTGGCCGTCCGGAACTCCATCATCATCGCAATCGGTATCGAGGGGATCGAGCCAATCGATAGGCCGTCCCGTCAGTGGGTCATACCGCCATTCGAATCCGTTGCATAAAAAGTCGTAGTCACTGTCATCAGCGAAATCTCCAAGGCCATCGCCGTCGGTGTCTGGTTTCCAGGGGTTGGTATCGGTGATGAACCTTGTATCGTCCCCTGCCGAGATCTCCTGGCCGTCCCAAAGCCCGTCGTGATCGGTATCCTTGTCAGTGGGGTCCGTTCCCAACATCACCTCGGTGTAATCATCAAGGAAATCACCGTCAGTATCGGGATTCAACGGATTGGTACCGTACATAAATTCTTGCATGTTGGTCAGGTTGTCCTTGTCTGGGTCCGTATCCATGGTGCCAGTAGGGTCATTAGGGCCCCATCCGCCAGACGACGACCCCGAACCTGAACCTTGCCCTTGCCCGCTTCCGATACCTCCTGGCGCGAATCCACTGCCCGAGACACCGGTGCCGCTCGTTCCGGCCATCCTGGCAAGGACGTCCTCGGGGATATCGACGTATAATGAGGTGTAATCCGTGACGAAGTGGAAATCTATCGCGATATCGATTATCTCGTCGATGGTGTCGTTGTCTGTTCCGTTGTACTTCATTATATCAAGCAGCGACTGGATCCGGTTGAAAGCCCAGAACCTTGGCACGAAATCGTTGTCGCTACTTACCGGGACT
>JAUVEQ010000251.1 GCA_030594725.1 Methanobacteriota archaeon | reverse complement strand
GCCCGCGGGCCGCTTTGGCGCGCGGAAGTCCAGGGCCTGGATGCCCGCCATGAGCTCGATCGCCAGCACCGACCTGAGGGCCTCGACGGACCTGCGGGCCTTGAGGGCAGCATGCATCCCCATGCTCACGTGGTCCTCCTGGTCGGCGGATGTGGACGCGTTGTTCACGCTGGCCGGGCGGGCCAGGGCGCGCATCTCCTCGACCAGGGCCGCGGCGGTGTACTGGGATATCATGAGCCCGCTGTCCAGGCCGGGGTCCTTGGCCAGGAAGGCCGGGAGGCCCGAGAGTGCCGGGTTCATCAGGCGGTTGGTGTGCCTCTCGGAGAGGGTGGCGACGTCGGCGGCCACGATGGCCAGCAGGTCCAGGGCCTGGGCCACGGGCTGGCCGTGGAAGTTCCCTCCCTGTATGTGGTCCCCCTCGTCTGGGAACACAAGTGGGTTGTCGCCGGCCGAGTTGACCTCGATCTCCAGCTGGGACCTGACCCAGGCCGTCGCGTCCCATGCGGCCCCCACCACCTGGGGTGCGCACCGGATGGAGTAGGCGTCCTGCACCCTCTTCTCTATGAAGCCGTCCAGGTCGCCGCCCTCGAGCAACAGCCTGAGGACCCGGGCGGAGATCCGTGCCCCCACATAGGGTCTCACCTCGAAGACCCGGGGGTCGTAGGCGTCCCTGCGGGCGCCCAGGGCGTCGGCGACCACGGCGGTGGCGACCAGCTCGGTGCGGAGCAGCTGCTCCATGTCCAGCAGTGCCAGGGTGCCGATGCCCGTCATGACCTGGGTGCCGTTGATGAGGGCGATCCCCTCCTTCAGGGCCAGTTCGAGGGGCTCGAGGCCAGCGTCGCGCAGGGCCTTGGCGCCGGTGATGACCTGCCCATCGCCGTCCAGGGCCTCACCCTTGCCGGTGACGACCATGGCTATGTCGGCCAGGGGAGCCAGGTCGCCCGATGCTCCCAGGGAGCCTATGGGTCGGACCACGGGGGTGACGCCCCCGTTGAGCATTCGGAGGAGATGGTCGACCAGCTTCGTGCGAACGGCCGAGTGGCCCTTGGAGAAGGTGTTGATGGAAAGGAGCATGGCCGCCCTGACGGTCTCCGGGGGCAGGGGGTCGCCCACGCCGGCCGCATGGGAAAGGACGATCCGCCGCTGGAGCTCCAGGCCCTCGTCCTCGTTCACGGGGGTGTCGGCCAGCACGCCGAAGCCGGTGTTGACCCCGTAGACCGTGCCACCGTCCTTGAGGATGCCCTCCAGCGTCCTCCGGCTCTGGGAGATGCGGCTCCGCGCGTCCCTGGGCACCACTGCCTTGGCGTGGTCCCTGGCCACCGCCTCGACATCCTCCAGGGTGAGCGTCTCCCCGTCAGCCTTCACGTCCAAGATGGTCCCCTCCGGGGGGCGAGGATGGGAAGGTACATTGAAAAGGATTGCGGGGGTCGATCCGGTCCCCCACTCCATGGGTGCTGGTCCCAGCCCTTGGAACCCGGTCAACTAGTCCAGGGGACCGATCTCCCTCTCGACCTCATCGAGCAGTTCACAGCTCTTGACCAGTTCCTTCATGGCAGTGTGGTCCGGATAAAGGGGCCGGTCGATCTCCAGGAAGTCCACATGCCTTCGGACCACCTCCTTGGCCTTCTGCACCCCCTTTCCGAACTGGTAGTCCCTGAAGTCCAGGGCCTGGCTGGCGGCCATCATCTCGATCCCCAGGATGCCGTAGGCATTGTCCAGGATCTGCATGTTCTTGATGGCGGTGTTCATGCCCATCGAGACGAAATCCTCCTGGTCCGCCGCGGCCGGTATGGACTGGATGGATGCCGGCATGGACAGTATCCTCTGCTCCACTATCATCATGTCAGCGGTGTACTGGCTCAGCATCAGTCCCGAGAACATCCCCGCGCCCTTGGTCAGGAAGGCGGGGAGTCCCACGTTGAGGGCCGGGTGGTTGAGCCGGTTCATCCTCCGCTCGGAAAGCACGCTGACCATGGTTATCGCGGCCCCGGCCATGTCCATCGGGAGGGATACGGGGGAGCCCTGGAAGTTCGCCCCTGACAGCTGGATGTTCTGGTCGGGGAAGAAGACTGGATTGTCCCCGACCCCGTTGAGCTCTATCTCCACCTGGGACCGGGCGAAGGCCAGGGCATCGTGGGCCGCGCCGATGACCTGGGGTGATGAGCGCATGGAATACGCGTCCTGGACCTTGCACTTGACCCTTCCCTCTGCCAGGTCCCCTCCGGCAACGAGCTTGAGTATCGCCCTTGCGGTCCGTATGGCTCCGGAGAAGCCCCTGATCTCGTGCAGGAGCGGGGTGTAGGGTTTCATGTTGGCCTTCAAGGCCTCCAAGGACATGGCACATGCGATCTCGGTCTGCTTCAGCCAGTTCATCGCATCGTACAGGAAGATGGCGCTCATGGCGGTGAGCACATTGGAGCCGTTGATGGTGGCCAGGCCGTCCCTGGCCTCCAAGCCTGGGACCTCGATACCCGCCCTTTGCAGGGCCTCAGCACCATCCAGCAACTCTCCTTTGTAGTATGCCTTTCCCTCGCCCAACATGAGAAGGGCGATCTGGCTCATGGGCGCCAGGTCCCCGCAGGCTCCCACGCTCCCCTTCTGGCAGACGAAGGGCGTGACCCCCCTGTTCAACATCTCGATGAGGGTCTGGAGGATGACCAGGCGGTTCCCCGAGTTGCCGTGGGCCAGGACATTGGACCTGGCCACCATCGCTCCCCTCACATACTCGATGGGTGCCGGGTCGCCGATCCCCGCCGCGTGGTTGTAGATTAGGTATTTCTGGAAGTCCTTTATCTGGTCGCCGTCAAGAACGACCTCGGAGAACTCGCCGATGCCGGTGTTCACCCCGTACATTATCTCGCCGGCTTGGATCTTCTCTTCCAGCATGGCTCGGCATTCGAGGACGCGCGCTTCTGCGTCCGGATGCAACGAGACCTTGGCACCGTTCCTAGCAACGTCGACCAGTCTCTCGATGGTGAGCCCGTCACCGTTCAACACGACATCGGCCATAATCACACCTCAGGTTGGCCCGTGAGATATCTCGACTCATCTTATACTTTTGGATATGACGCGTTGAGAGACAAGGCGGCCCGAGGACAGGGGCGATCAAAGCACGTTGACGGCCTTGAGGAACTCGTCCCAGCTGGTGTCCTGGGCGAATGCCGTGGTCTCGTAGGAGTCCCGGTACGCGGTGGACCTGTAGGGCAGCCAGATGGACAGCCCGTGGGCGTCCACGTGATGGCCCAGGGACTCGTCGGTGCCATGCCGCTCCGCCAGGATGGCGGCGCCGGCGGCGGCCCTGACCTCGTCCAGGGTGCTGTCCTCGCACAGACCGCGGATGTCGCACTTGTCGAGCTGCTCGACCAGGTCCAGCAGGTCGTAGTTCACGAAGGTGCCCTGGCCGATGTAGTCGGGTTGGCCGGAGAACGACTCGGTGCAGTACTCCTCCGGTGATTGGGGGCTACCGATGACGCGGTTGATGAGCTGGGCGTGGCTCACGGTCTTGCCGATGCTGGTGATCGACCGCTCCAGCTCAAGGCCCAGCTTGTCGACGGCCATCACCAGAGCGGGGATCGCGTCAAGGTCGATGGCCGAAACGGTGTCCGAGGAGTAGTCGCGGTAGACAAGCATCTCGGGGGCGTTCCATGGCCCGTACATCTGGAAGGCGTCGACCACGTGGATGGCGAACTCCTTGGGGGTCATGTATGGTTCGTCCTTGACAGGGCCCCAGATGGCATCGAACGGGTAGTTGCCGATGAGGTACTCGTCGGGACCCAGGACCTCGCTGCCCCAGGAGAAGGTCTCGGAGCCGATGAGGTAGTCGGCATGGCCGGAGATCTCGTAGGCGAACTCGATCGAGGCCATCAGGCAGGCGTAGGTGATGATCACGTTGACCTGGCGTCCCAGGGCGTACTCGACGGCCTCAAGGGCCTCGGCCACCTCTCCGGGAGTGAGGTAGTCCTCGTCGGTGTCGTCCCAGCAGATGCCGAACCATCCGCCGCCGTGGTTGTTGAGCACCAGGCAGATGTTCTCGGCGGGGTACTCGGTGGCCGCCCAGACGATGAACGCGGAGAGCGTCTCGGGGTCGCCCAGGTTCATCTCGGAGCCCCATCCCTGGTCCATCTGGTCGGACGGGGTCTCCTCGACGCCACCCTCGATGACGTACTGGACGACGGTGTCCCCGTCCTCGTCGCCGTCGTAGAGTGCGATGTGCTGGCTCTCGGGTGAGGAGCCTACCATCTCCAGGGAGTTGAGGTCGGCCTGCCACTCGCCGAAGGCGTCCAGGTTGTTGTCCATGGAGACGTAGTGGACGGTGAGCCACTGGGCGGTCCCCTGGGTCTCGGGAGAGTCTGGAACGGAGTACTGGGATACAGATACCGAGCCGAATATCGCGATGATGACGACGAATGCGATCATCGCAGCGAGGATCGGCCGGGAGAGGAGCTTGCCCAGGATGGGCAGCTCCCTTAGACGCTCGAGCATGCATATGACCTATATCCAGGTCGCTATTTGACGTTTACGCATTGGGATGGGTAGATAATTGCTATGATTGCGACAGAAAGAACCGTCCTTGCTGGTTCCCAAATGAATATATAGCAGCAACCTATATATTTTCAATTAGGTTGTGTGGGTTGATATTATGGGAAGACTGATACCTGTATTGGCAATACTTGTCCTGTTAATAACCCCTTTTCTAGCGGTTTCTGGACCTCCGTCAATACCCTTAGCTGGATCCGAGCTTATATCAGAGG
>JAUVEQ010000046.1 GCA_030594725.1 Methanobacteriota archaeon | reverse complement strand
GTAGCCTCTCGTCACGCACCCAGCAAGATCGCTTGCGCACTACTGATCAACAAGTTCGACGACCAGCCGTTTCTTTCCCTCGGGGTGGATCCTTATGTCGTCCCCCTTCTCGAGATCGAGGAACTCGGCGATCTCTCGCGGGATCCTCACCATCAGGGAATTGCCTGAGTAGGATACCTTCGACCTCGCCTCGAGGCCCCACAAACCGAGCTCCTTGGCCTTCTCATCGATGGCATCCGAGGCCTCCTCGGTGAAGAAGGCCTCACCGCACGTGTCGCAGATGTCCGCGTCGTACTCACCGAAGTGGATATCATGGTAACTATACTCGGTCCGACCTTTCTTGAGCGTGCCGTTGCACATTGGACATTCCATCATGATCACCTCTTGTACAGCGTTATCACCATATGGTTACAGGGTCTTGTTTCGTAGACCACCTCTATCCCCCTCAACTGGGAGAAGACCTTCCGGCCCTTCCTTCTCTTTGCTCCTTTCATGATAGCTTCCACCGCCTCGGATTTCGATATACCGCGCTCTATCATCCTGTCCTTGGCATGTCTTGTATTCCTGATGCTGCAGGGCAGTGGTTTCACTTCTATGTAAGTTATTGTAAGTTATTGTATATTAATGTTAGTGGATATCTCTCAGACCATTGCTCTCCCCGGGTAAATAGGCAGGTTAGGGGGTCAAGTGAAAGTGAAGTAACGAGTGAGATATGATCTATATTCCATATTTAAAAAAAATCTATTCTGACTCCCATATTCACGTGCGTCACAACCAGCGTTATGAAGTACTTCAGCTTAACGACCGATCCTCCACCAGCTTGTCAACGCTCAAGGCAATTTAAGAGGGTCCAGGTCCCAGCCATCTGCGATATATTCCTTCAGTGATTCTCCTTTCTCGAACCTCGGAACGTTTGGTCTCAACACGTTCCAGATCCTCTCAATATCCTCCATCTTCCATCCGTCGGCGATCTCGAAGGTCATGTCAACCTTGGTCCCCGATTGGTGGAGATGGATCTCTATGATCCGCTTCCTCCCCCTCCATTTCAGTATCCGCACAGCTACCCACGTGGGTTCGTGGAAGTCTATCCTCGCTATCTCCCCCCTCCCCGAGGACAGGACAATACCATCGGCGTCGATCTCGACGACCAGGTGACGCAGGCGGTACAACTCCGTTACAAGAAGCCAGATGGACCCAAAGATCACGAAAATAATGAAGGCCGCGACGTAGTTCGGAAACTCCACCGCCACTAGGACAATTGTTAATGATATTGTGGCCCCAATGAATAGGATGATACCCGAGTATATCTTCCATCTATCAACGAAGCGCTCGACCCTCATTCTTCTCAGACCTCATGTGAACTAGCGACGCTTGAACTGTCCAACCCGTGACCAATCCTGTACCCGCCAGAAAACCCCTCGTCTTCCATATCCACAAAATATAGGTGATTAGGAATTCATATTACTTCCTATCCTGGCAACGAGGCCGCGCGGGTGCGCGGCGAGGCGCAGCAATTCATGCCCCGGCGACAGCAGCGATGACCTTCGGCGTTCTCGGGAACCACCTGCTCCTCGAAGCAGAACCACCACATCCCATGTCCCATCATCACTCCCGTCGCTCCTCCCCCGGCTTCAGGGGCAGTGGTCGCGTGAACAACCCTTCGTCCCTTCCAGCAGCGCAGAGGCGACCGCGGGGGCGCGTTGTCCCTGGATAGCTGCACCACGTCCTCCCGAGGGGGGGAGGGACGTGGATGCCAACCCCGTGCTCCTGTGCAGGGAGTGCCACGGGGGGCGTCACGATCCGGGTCATCACGTACAAAAATGATATTTTTCTATGAAACGAATTCTGACCTGGCTCCACTTATCCCGCACCAATCAACCCGTGTTGTCATCGACGGGGCTAATGATCCTATGCGCTATAACATAGGCTATGCTGCAATCGGCATATATTGTTCGTCTCTATGATTATTTGCATAGAACTCTGCATAGTGATCGATTCATTCCACCGGGAAATACCTCGCCCAGCGCCGCGTTCCCTCCCTCCTCAGTTCGCCCTTGTCGACCAGAGCATCGAGGAGCCGGAGGGAGCGATAACGGCTGACCCCCAGGAGTTCCCTCACGTCGCTGTTCGTAATGGAACCCATCGACCTGGCGGCCTCCGTGATTAGCGATTGGGACCGAAGGTCATCGATCACCGGATGTCGCATGTCCCTCATCTCGGTCCCTAGCTTCCTGGCGGACCCATCGGAGAGGGAGTAGTAGGACCCGCCCCTGGTACCGTACCGCTTGAGGATGTTACGATCCACCAGGCGTGACAGGACGGAGGTTGCGGCAGTATCGGGCCTTTGTATTATCCGTGTCGCCGTCGCTCGGTCGATGCTCTGGTGCCGCTTGACGTAGTGGATCACGATGAGTTCGTCAAGGGTCATTCCCTCTCCCTTGCCACCATGTTCCTCTATGAATCTCACGAAAGCCTCGTCGAGGGAACCGTTAGGGATCGTGCACGTCACCTGCTCATCCTTTGATACGAACACGGGTGGTTCCTTGCCGGACCTGAGAAGGGCCTCGTACACCCTGTCCACTCCGATACCGATCTCCTCGACCAGTCCTAACCGATGCATGATCCGGACCAGGGCCGGGTTACGGTGGGTAGGATTATGGTGCAGGATGTTCTCGGCAGTTATCCCTCCCACGAACGCTCCTGGACTGGCCACCTCTATCCTGTCGGGGTACTGCCTTACGATGATAGGAGCGTTGATGAAGTAGTCCCGATGCGCCACAGCGTTCACGATGACCTCCCGCACGGCATTCGGTGGGAACTCGGGAATCTCCCGCTGAACGACCCCGATGCGGAGTGTCGCCACCTTGGAGTTCTTCCTGATGGTCTCCGTCACCTCCTCCACCGCAATGATGGCGGCCCCGTCCCATTCCCTCCTCTCCTTGTACTCGGTGTCTCCCTCCATCTGGACATAAATTAGCTTCCTGCCAGGGATGATGGGAATCAGTTTTTGGCCCTCAACAGCGAGGATCGCACCAGCAATGGAGAGCTTCAACTCTCCATGGCTGTCCTCCGTCAGAGCTCCGATGGACCCGAGGACCTCTATCGGATCTCCATCGTTGCGTGACACTGATATTCCAAGAGCCTTCTGCCTTTCGGACTGCATGCGTGCGATCCCTTCGGTCAATCCATCCCGGATGTCATCGGTATCGATCCTCTCTATTGGTTGGTTGGTGATGTCGAGGATGCCCCTGTCCATGAGGAGCCTGTACTCCTCGTCGGGGTAAAGGGGCATGCACTTCTTCCCAACCCGGTGGTATCTGGCACCATCGCTGGTAGCGTGGATCCTAGGGCTCTTCGGGACCCTAGCATGGTAGACGATGACCCCTTCCTTAGTGGTATGTCTCTCGAACTCGACGAGGATGCCGGGCTTTGTCCCCTCGTACACGACGTTGGAAAGATCCATCGGATCGATACTTGGACAACCCTCCACCTTGTTCGTCGTCTCGTTTACCCCCAGGATTATGTGACCTCCCTTCGAGTTCGCAAGACAGACCACGGTCCTACGCAATCGCTTCCGGAACTCCTTGTCTGCGCTTTCGAAGGCCTTGATCTCGACCTCACTGTCCTCGACGGCGTCCACACCCTTCTCCTCTATGAGGCGGAGTATATGATTGATTTTCATAGACATTCACTCCTATGAAGATTGCATCATAGACTATGATGCATTTAGCATATAAACCTTGCTATGAGGGGTCTATGAAGGTGGGTGTGGGCTGGGGGACGCAATTAGAAGTGAGGTGATCTTCTTCCTAGAACGCGATACTGAACGACACTGGCCCCCTTGCCCCGCACCCATCAACCCGTGCCGTCGAGCACGCCACGATCGTTCCCATGCCCCTTCCCCTGTCCTGGCAAGGGAGGTGCGCGCATGCGGCTGAAAGGACGCACTTATGTGCGGCCGGGAGTCCGCCCTTGTGGGCGGCCGAGGCGCAGCAGCAATTCATGCCCCTGCGGCAGCAGCAGGCACCTGCATGGGACCCCGGGAACCACCTTTGCCTCGATGCCGCAGCGCCACATCCCTGTCCGAGGGGGGGGAATGGCTAACTTGCCCTGCACCCCACAACCACAATTCCTGCGTGCGTGCTGTACACTTCCGTACAACCCATACGTGACAATCTATCCTGGCCACTTTCACCCCACCCATCCCCCCTTGATTGACATATAAGGCATTCACAACATCTCGAACGACCAAGGAGGTGTAATGGTATGCGAGCAGTGACATATCGCGAACCCGCCCTACCGGCCATGTCCAGCGGCCATTTCAATTCGTCAGCACCGTTTAATATAATAACAGCAACAAATTACTTATATTGTAGTTTCTATATCCATATCCGATGTCCGAGAAGGTACCGCAGGAGTTCATCGACTCCGTGCTGGGAAGGGAGTACGTGACGGTGGAGGAGATGGTGGACGAGCTGGACCTCAAAGAGGTCACCGTGAGGAACTACCTGAGCAGGATGAAACGCGAAGGGCTCCTCAGGAGGGTCGGGAGGGGCAGGTACGTCGTCGACCGCGGCCTGGCATCCGCGCCCGAGGTACCCCGGGCGCTGGACGGCATCCTGTCGACTGTCACCGGGGCGTTCCCCCGTCTTTCCCCGGTCGCCTGGTCCGCATCGATGTTGTCCTCCTACATGCACAACGTTCCCGGCAGGGACCTTTTCGCCATCGATGTACCCAGGGAAGCGGTGGACCGGATCGCCGAGCACTTGGTGGCCCGGAAAGTCCTGGTGTTCAAGGACCCCGGTCCCGACCCCCTCGACATGTTCGCGTGGTCGGGCCTCGAGGTCGTCTTCCTCTTCGGTAGGGGGGAGACCGCGGCTTCCGTCCCCCTCGACGGTTACCGGGTCGCAACCGCCGAGAGGGTGTGGGTCGACCTCTACTTCCTCTGCACCAGGCGGGGGCTGGCCTTTCCTCTCGCGGAGCTGGGGGTGGTCCTGGCGAACGGGTTCCGCGCCGGTGCCTTCTCCGTCGATCGCATGTCGTTGTACGCCAGCAGGAGGGGTTTGAGGTCTGAGGTCCTCGTGATGCTCTTCGAACTGGGCAGGGCCAATCCGGACGTGGGGCCCCTGAGGGACGTCCTGCCGTACGGGGAGAGGGCTCTTGGATGGATCGAGCAGGTCGTCATCGGCGGCTCGGAGGGAAGGTGATGGCGGATGAGGAACGCCTCGTTGGGGACCCCGCATCCTTCGACCCGGAGAATCTGGCCCGGGTCAGGGGGGGAAGGGGCATCGGGGATGCCCTCAACCTCGAGAGGGCGCTCTGGGCCCTAGAGTACGCGGCCCAGCTCGAGGGGGCTGGGTTGGACTTCGTGCTCAAGGGTGGGACCGCCGTCCAGCTGGTCACCGACCCCTCCTGGCCCAGGTTCAGCATCGACGTGGACATATGCACAGAGGCGACCAAGGATGAGCTGGAGGAGGTCCTGTCATCCATCTCGGAGAGGTTCGTGTCGGGTTTCGAGTTTCAGCCGAGGAAGAGCAAGAGGTTGGATGCCCCGTCCTTTGTCAGCTACAGGATCAC
This sequence comes from Methanobacteriota archaeon, assembly GCA_030594725.1. GTDB lineage: Archaea > Thermoplasmatota > DTKX01 > DTKX01. The sequence goes on along the minus strand of JAUVEQ010000046.1, from coordinate 6,272 downwards.
GACGCCGCCGATCGGTGGTCCCCCCCAGGGTATCCTGCTCGATGTCCACCTGTCGCTGCCAGGCCTTACGACCCTGGCAACCCCCCTGAGGAGCTTCTTCTACGATTCTCCCGCATCCGTTACGACTCCCTCGACCGGGGGTCTCCTGGGAGACAAGCTGACCACGATCCCTTCCAGCACCGTGGGCCGCCGGATAGTCGATTCCCGGCAGGGCCTGGACTACGCGAAGCACGTATTCGATATCCATCGTCTTGTCAGGAGCGGAGTGGAACCCGGCCACGTCAAGGAGGGCTTCGAGACGGTCCTGGACGATCAGAACAGGCTCAGGGGAACGGAGTTCGGTCCCGAGGAGGTAGTTCGTGACCTGGTGGTGACGTGCCAGGCGATGGCCACGATAGTGAACCCCAGGGGATGGGAACCTGCTTGGTCTCCGCCCCTGGTGCACGACCCAGAGTACCTCCAGCGGTTGTTCAGGAGGGGGGTGAAGGACCTCAGACCCTTTCTGACGGGAGGCGTGGTCTTCGGAGTGGACGAGTTCGTGACCGCCGCGGGCGAGGCTGCACTCATCGCGTTGTCGACCACCTCGGTAGGTGACATCGGGAGGACCGTCTCTGCCATAGTGGAGGGGGCTTACGCCCGGAGGTCCGTCGATGAGGCGGCCCGGCAGCTCGGGGAGGCGGGTGCGGAGATAGGGTGGTTCATTGACCTGGAGGGGGGGTTGTACTCGCGGAGCGTGCTTGGTACCTGGGCCGAGGTCGCCCGGAGATTGGCTGAGGAGTGAGCTGCCGCTTCTGCCTTATGATGGTCTGGCCCCCCTCCCGCGTCGTCATTCCCTCTCCTCGAGTTCGTCGTTCACTCTTCCGCGGGGGTAGCCCCTGATCCCGATACGGGACCGTTGAACCCCTTGACGATCAGGTACACCGCGAACACCATCTCCTGCACGGCGATGGGAGCGGCCAGGAGGCTGACGGCCGAGAACGAGGAGATATCATGACCGAACAGAGCGAACACCCCGTAGACCAGGATGCCCGCGCCTCCGATGAGGCCCCAGATGGACAGCCACCGGGGGATGAGCTTCGAGACGTAGAAGAGATAGTTCAGGGTCAGCACCCCGAGGCCCAGGAACACCAGGGTCCCGATCACGAAGGCCCACTCGCGCAGCCCCGTCAGCAGGGCACCCATGGCCCCGTTACCGGTGGCATCCAGGTCCCCCGACGCGTACTCTCCGCCCATCGTCAGCATCGCCAGGAGGCAGACCGAGGCGATGATTATGAATATGGCCTCGACGAGCCTGATGCCGGCGTATCCCAGGGCCAGGCCCTCGCCGTGCTCCTTGAACACCGGGAACATCAGGGTCCCGATGCAGATGAGGGAGATGGCGAGGACCAGCTCCAACATCACGGCGCCGACGACCTTGTTCTCGATCTCGGGGAGGTCGACGATAAAGTCCGGCTCCTCGAAGGCGGTGCCCAGGAGCACCATCGCCGCTATGGCGGTCACGGTCGCGATTATGAACAACGCACCCACGAGGGCCGCGGTCTTCCTGTAATAATGTCCGTTCATTTCCATCACCCGTTCGTTTCAGGTTCCTTGGATCTTCTAACGACGGAAAAATACTAGCAAGTTGGGCCAGATATATCTTGTAGTTTATATAGGAGGGACGCGATCCGTATGATAATGAGGCAGGTAACCCTCGAGATAGAGCTCAACGAGGCGGGGAGGGAGGAACGGCGTTCGGCCTTCGAGCACATCATATCGTACGAGGTCCTCGAGGTCCTGAAGATGGACTTCGAGCAGGCGCTGTTCGTGGACCTCATCGAGTGCGTCACCAAGGAAGGGGTGTCAATCCATGACCTCCGGTATATCGGCAACATGGAGGTCCTGTCCGTCATCGGGTCCGAGGGCAACAGGCACACCTGCCTGGTGAAGGGCCACGAGGAGGGCGAGGCGGCGGAGAACTACAGCGTCCTCGACCTGGACCTCATCTACACCACGCCCAGTTTCCAGTCTCGGGACAGGGTCGTTCTCAGCTTCATCGGCGAGCAGAAGAACCTGCTGAAGTTCGTGGCCATGCTGAAGGAGGGGGAAGTGGGGGAGATCGTCAACATGACCTTCAAGAGGGCCGCGTACCAGCGGAAGGACCTGCTCTCGGTCCTGACGGACAAGCAGAGGGAGGTCATGGTCGCCGCCTACCGATACGGGTACTACGATCTTCCCAAGAGGATAGGCAGCGAGAGACTTGCCGAGAGGGTCAATAAGAGCAAACCCACGATGCTGGAGCATCTCCGGAAGGCCGAGAGGCGTATTCTGGCCGAGATCATGGCCGGGTATTCGGATCAGTCAGGATAGGATGACGCCTCATTGGATCACGGTTATCACGATCTTCCCCTTGAAGCGCTGCTCCCCGAAGCATCGGTAGGCCTCGGCGACCTCGTTCAGCGGGTAGGTCCTGTCGATAACCGGTCTGACCTTGCCGGCCTCGTAGAGCCCGTTCATGTGCTCCAGGTCTCGGGGGTTGCGTCGAAGGATACCGACCTTCACCTTCCTGCTCCCGATGATCCACGATCCCAGGAGCACGGACCCTATGATCGTTCTCCCCTTCCCTCCAAGGATGATGCAGATGCCCCTGGGGGCCAACGCCCGCTTGTAGTCGAAGACCGTTCGTCTAGACGTGACATCGAGGATGAGGTCGTATTCCTTCCCCCTCCGGGTGAAGTCCTCCTTCTTGTAGTCGATGACGTGGTCCGCACCCACGGAGAGAATGGTCTCCAGCTTCTCCCCGTTGTCCACGCCGGTCACCTCCGTCCCGTGGGACTTAGCTATCTGTATGGCGAAGGTCCCGACACCGCCGCCCGCGCCGTTGACCAGGACCCTCTGGCCCTCCTTGAGCCCTCCCTTCCGGAGGCCCTGGAGGGCGAGGAGGGCCGCCTGGGGAGTGGCCGCCGCCTCCTCGTGGGACATGCTGGCCGATTTCCTCGCCAGCGCCTTCTCCTTTCCGCACACGTACTCGGCGAAGCCGCCCCAGCCGCTTCCGGAGAGGTCCCCGAACACCTGGTCGCCGGGTTGGAAGAGGGTGGTCTTCCCACCGACCTCCTCGACGGTCCCAGATATGTCGCAGCCGAGGATCCTGTACGGCGGGCGAGCGCGGCCCCCCAATGTGATGTGGCCGACGCCCTGGGTGAGCTCCCAGTCCCACGAGTTGATGGAGGCAGCGTGGACCCTGACCAGTACCTCGTTGTCCTTGGGGGAAGGCCTCTCCACCTCCTGGAGCTCCATGACCTCCGGGGGTCCGTATCTCGTCCACACACTGGCTTTCATGGGCAACGCCTCGTCAGGCGACGTGAGGATTTAACAGATTCTTTGCGAAGTCCTCGGCGTTCTTGAGGTCCTTCTCATTGGGTCTCCCCTTGTTCATGCCACCAAAGTATCTCAGGAAACTGTTGGTGTTGAAACCCTTGCAGGCGAACTCGTCGACGATGATGTAACCCTTGGCTTGCAGTTTCTCCCTGAGCAGCTTGTGGTCCTGGGCGACCTTGTCCTTTCCCATGATGGCACTGGTCGAGAAGATGAACGCTTTCCTGTTACTGGCCGGGGGTAGTCCGTCGGCAAGGTCGAGCAGACCCTGGTAGTGTTTCTCACCATATATTCCCGAGCCGAAGCCAATCAGGTCATACCCTTCGAGCCCATCGGGATCGATCTGCTGTGGTTTCTTCATCTCTGCATCAAGGACCTTAGCTATGACCTTGGCGACCTTCTCCGTGTTCATGTGATGATACGAGTATACAATCACAAGGGATCTCATTGGCACCACGACATCCATACACACTCTTTTCTTTTCTTGTCATTCTGCAACGGTTATGACCACGTTCCCCTTCTTGCGTCCTGTGTCGACATACCTGTGAGCCTCGGCGGTCTGTTCCAACGGATAGCGCCTGTCGATGACCGCACTTATCTTTCCTGCCTCGATAAGCTCTTTGAGGAAGACCAGATCCTCTTTCTTCTCCCCAGCCATCTTACTTATCACTCTCTTGCTGCTCGTCATTGAGGTCCATAGCCCCTGGAACTTCGGTACAACGAGTCCATTGTTGGCCAGGAGCAAAGTTCCATGCTTGTTCAGCGATCTGATGCTCCGGAAGAACGGACCCTTGCCCACCACGTCAAAGATGACATCATAGGTCTCACCGTTCTTGGTGAAATCCTCCTTGGTGTGATCGATCACACTGTCGGCGCCAATGGAGCGCAGCATGTCCAGTTTCTCCGTGCTGTCCACGGCGATCACTTCAGCCCCCCATGATCTGGCGAGCTGTATCGCCATGGTGCCTATACCCCCGCCCGCGCCATTGATCAGGACCCTTTGTCCGCTCTGGATGTTGGCCAATCTCAGAAAATGCAATGCATTGGATCCCCCGACAGGAACGACGGTGGCCTCCTCGTAGGTCATATTGGTCGGTTTCGTTGCCACCATCCCGTCCTCAGGCAGACATTGGTACTCGGCATAGGCACCGAACCTGAAACCGGTAGCTGCAAAGATCTGGTCACCTTCCTTGAATCGTTCCACATCCTTGCCTACCGCTTCGATCTCCCCGGCCAGCTCTTGCCCCAGGACCGTCACCCTCTTTGGCCTTGTGAGACCAATGTACATTCGCAAGAAGAGCCGAAACAAGATAGGGATCTTGAGACCTCGAAGTTCACAGTCACCTGCAAATACGGATGCTGCATGGACCTTTACCAACACCTCATTGTCCTTGGGGACGGGTTTGGCCACCTCTTGGAGCTGAAGAACATCAGGAGGGCCGTACCTTGTCCACACGACCGCTTTCATTGGATCCCTCCGGGTTCTTCGGATGAGTTCATTGGTTCTTCATCTAAATATCCGTTCTTGCTCTTGTATTCTCTCTTGGCAAGATCTGGGAAGACCGGACGAAGCCATAGGTCCCTGGCCCCTAAGTAGAATGCCCTTGATCCCTCTCCCTAGAGATCCGCTCCCCTCTCAGATCCCCAACCACGGCACCCCGACCAACTCTCCCTTCGTCGCCAGGAACCACAAGCCCACCAGCATTATCCAGACCATTAGGCTCACTATCCAGGCGACCACCACGCAACCCAGCGTCCTGCCGCCAGCACTATCGTTGGCAACCACCGCCGCCTTCGCCTGGATCCTCATCCCCCAGAGCACCATCACCAACAGGACCAGCCAGTACACCAACCAGTACTCCCCCCAGCCGCTCCAGTCCTCGGCGAGCCCCCCGGTCTCGTCCACGAAACTGGTCACCTCACCTCCGTAGTAGGCCATCACCACGCTCATCGCGATACCCAGCACAACCACGGGGAACATTGCGTAGCCCATCAACCCGATGGTCAACCCCATGTCGGGTCTCTTGGCCTCCCCCCACCCGACCACGAACTTGTATGTCAACCCCGCTATCAGCAGATACACGAGAAAGCCCATCACCACGCCCATCGCCGTCGGCAACCTCCCCAGCAACCCGACGGCATGGACCTCCCCGCTACCCAGGGTCGCGAAGAGCCACCTCACCAGGGCGTCCACAACCCCTGCCACCGCTATCAGCACAAGGGCCACAACGGCGCCCTGGGCTGGCCCCGTGTGGGGGCGCAACTGCTCGAAGGTGCGCCGGGGACGGAACATCAGCCGGGGCAACGCGGACAGGTCCACGTAGGGCTTGACCATGGTCTATTCAAGCCGAGCCTTCGTAAAGAGGATATCGGCACGATTCTCGGGAACAACACACTGTCCCTGTCATGGCAAGGGAGGCGCGCGAGTGCGCGCTGACCGCGCAGCGGCGATCCGTACCCCTGCGAGGGCCAGCATGCAGGTCCGCGATCTAGAGGATGACCCCTGGACCGTCCTTCCCCGGGACGTCGAAGGAGGTGTCGTGGTCCGACATCACGAGCTGGAAGGTGCCAGTCTCTACTTCCTTCCAGACGTTGTCGGCCTCGAACAGCCTACCGTTCATGACCACGTAGACACCGGGTGGGACGACCTGGACGAAAGCCAGGGCCGAGCCCAGATTGAAGGGACTGTCGGAGATCCCGAAGGCGAAGGGAATGATGGCGCCGGTGATCACCACCGACTTTTCCAGTCCCCTTCCGGCCAGGTAGAGGGCTGTCTCGACCATCCCGTCGGTACCGTGGGTTATCACGATCCGGTCCTCGTCGGTCAGCAGGACCTCCCTGAGTATGGCCATCCTGTGCTCATCGTCCATGTCCTTGCTGTCGACCATCATCAGCTCGGTGACGGTCACATCGAGGGC
>JAUVEQ010000354.1 GCA_030594725.1 Methanobacteriota archaeon | reverse complement strand
CCAGGGTCGGCCACGGCCATGTACACCGCGTTGTTGGCCGCTGCACCCGACAGGGGCTGGACGTTGACGAAGATACCGTCGGGGCCCACAAGGTCGTTGGCGAAGGCCTCGGCACATCGACGCTGGGCCAGGGACTCGAAGAAGTCCACGTACTCGCATCCCTTGTAGTACCTGCGGTCGGTGTACCGCCTCAGGTAGCTCAGGTGATGGTCGAAGTCGTCCAGGTGCTCCACGTCCCATCGGCACATCCGGGAACCTGGAAGGCCCTCCGCGTACAGGTTGGTGAAGGGGCTGGCCACCACGTCCTGCACGGGACGGGGGCATATGCTCTCCGAGGCGATCAGGATGACCTTCCTCTTCTGCCTCTCCGTCTCCAGGCGGACAAGCTCGGTCGAGAAGTGGTCCATATCCTCGACGAGGGGGGCGTCCAGGAGGTCCTTGTAGGGGCCATCGAAGCCTGCCATATTCAATCCCACCTTTTACGGTGCGCAACAGCCAACTGGCTGGGCGACACCAGAATCCGCTATCCCCCGATAAACCTTTGCGTGGCGTCCAGGCATCCCCTGGAAAGGTTGAATTGTGCTCTCCCCCATGCCCCTGGCACCCGGCCCGTGAGAGGGCCAGGCGGGATGTCATGGACCAAGGGGACTATCTGGAGGTGGTGGACCGTATCTACGACCTGCCGGGCCACCTGCTGGGAGGGCCGGAGGTGTTCGTCCCCACGCCCGAGCAGCGCCTGGAGCGCATCCGGGTGACCCGCGAGTTCCTGGACAGGGCCGTTCCCGGCTGGAGGGAGGTACGCACGGTGCACGTGGCCGGAACCTCGGGAAAGGGCTCCACCGCCTGGATGCTGGCCGCCATGCTCTCCCGACGCCACCGCACGGGATTGGTGACCTCGCCCCACCTGTTCGACATCCGGGAGCGGATCCGGATCGACCTGGAACCCATCTCCAGAGAGGACCTGGTCCGGGTCTTCAGTGACAGGGTCGAGGCTCCCTGTCGCCGCCTGGTGGAGGAGGACGATGCCTTCGCACTTCGCTTCCCCGAGGTGATCCTGGCATGTGCCTTCGCCCACTTCCTGGACGTGGGCGTCACCTGGGCCGTTGTGGAGGTGGCCCTGGGAGGCAGGTACGACCAGACCAATGTGCTCGAACCCCAGGCGGCCGCCATCACCAACGTCAGCCTCGACCACATGCACCAGCTCGGCGAGAGCATCGAGGAGATCGCGCACCACAAGGCCGGGGTCATCAAGAACGGCGTGCCGATCTACACGACGGAGGAGGACGGGACGGTGCTCTCCATCATCCGCCAGGAGGCAGGGTCCGTGGGCGCGCCCTTTCATCTGGTCAGGGCCGATGCGGGCCCTGGAGGGACCCTGCGCTTCCGGGGAACGGACTGGACCCTGGCGATGCGGGGGAAGCACCAGCGGCGCAACGCGGCCCTGGGCCTGACGATCGCCCTGGACGTTGCCGGTATGGCCGCCACGGACTGCAGGGCGGCCCTCGTCACCGCCCAGATGCCCGCCAGGTTCCAGGAGGTGCGGCCAGGTCTGTACGCGGACGTGGCCCACAACCCCGCCAAGACCAGGGCTCTCGCGTCCACGATATCCGAGGAGCTGGCCGGCCGAAGGACGGTGCTGGTGGTGGGGATGACCGACCGCAAGGAGGCACAAGGGGTCCTCGCACCCCTCGTGGAGGTGGCGGACGCCGCGATATTCACCCGTTCCCGGTACCGGGGGACGGACCCCTCCAACCTGCTGGCGGTCTGGGAGGGATTGGGGGACGGGGTGGCCCCGGCGCGGGTCGTCGATCGCCCCCGGGAGGCCATGGAGGCGGCCGTCGAACTGGCGGGGGAGGGGGGCGCCGTCGTGGTCACCGGGTCCACCTTCGTGGTGGACGAGGCCCTGAATCCGGAGGCCGAGCTGCTGGAGGCCAATGCCCTTTACGTACCTCCGGGGGAGGCCCCGGGAGTGAAAAAGGGGCCGGAAGGCGCATAATCTATTTATACCTGGATGCCCCAAATAAATGGGTTGCCAGTATGGAACTCATTAACGGGGTGGAAGGCACGCATGATAAGGGCATGGCCTGCATAGCAGATTGCAAGCTCCTCAGCGTTACGGGAGTGCTCACTCTCGACGAAGAGGACAGATTGATCTACTTCTGCGACCAGTGCGATCTGCACCCATAGGTTGAAGATAGAAAAGTATGAGCGGCGGTACGCTGCGACCCGAGCTCAAAGGTACCCTTTGAGCCTGCGCTCCATCTCGGCCTTCGGCATCACTCCGACGAGGGAGTCCACGTGCTTCCCATCCTTGATCACCAGGACGGTAGGGATGCCCATTATACCGAACTCCATTGCCAGTTCCTGGTTATCGTCGGTGTTGAGGAACCCGAAGATCATGGTGCCCTTGTACTGCTGGTGGAGCTGCTCGACGATGGGGGTTATCTGCTTGCAGGGACCGCACCAGGGTGCCCAGCAATCGATCACGAGGAAGGGATAGCGCTGGGCGATCTCCGGATAGTCCGATTCGGTCACCTCGACTGGCAGTTCGGGAGCCTGTCCTTCAGGCACCTGAGAAAGGGGTTGGAAGTTCATGAACCGCATTGCCTCCAAGGGTGATTTCGCCAAATGGCCCTAGGGTAGTTAAACTTTATCATGGGAATCCCTTCCGGCGCGTAACCCTTTTTATAGGCGATGGCGTTACCCTGGCCGTGTCCCGACCCGCATCCCTTCTGGTACTTGTATTGGTATCGACGGTCGCCCTCCTGCTAGCCACTGCGGGCTGCATCGAGGTCAAGGACCCGCCACCCGCGGGCAAGTTCATCATCGGGGTGGAATCCGAGGGTATCTTCTTCGTGCCCGCCAGCGGAGGGCTCCTGGAGGGACCCCACGCCCACGTGGAGACCGAGCTGCATCACGAGCACCCGGACTACAGCTGGGACATCGACGGTGTGGGCGAGTTCGAGGGTGCCGAGGTGGATGTGCCCGCGACCTCCGTGGCCGTTCGGAAGGCCTCGTACGACCTGGATTACTACGAGCAGTCGCAGCACATGCCCATGCTCGTCACCACCCTGCCGGACCTCACGGGGATCTACTTCGTGGTCGGCAACGGGACCCAGCTGGACGAGAACCTCACCATGGACTACGAGTTGGAGGTCGAGATGGGCCCGAGCCTCATCGAGCACCACGTGGACGAGATGGGCGCGGTCATGGAGTTCTCCGGCCGGCTCAGCGACGGCATAGCCCTCAACATCTCCCTCAACGGGAGCGCCCCCAACGAGACCAGTTACGTCCTCGGCATCACGCTCTACAGCGGGGAGCTGGAGGAAGAGGTGGCAGGCTCCGTGGCCATCTATCCGGGGGAGATGCACC
>JAUVEQ010000069.1 GCA_030594725.1 Methanobacteriota archaeon | reverse complement strand
TGTCGTACCGCGCCATCACGATGGTGAACACCAGGGCCAGGATGGCGATGGCGATGAACAGTATCCCAATGGCGGTGAAGCCACCTGGATACCGCTTGGGTCCCTCGTTGAGGGCCAGGCCCTCATCGACGGCATCGCTGGCGGTGCGCGGGGAGCCGGCCTGGCCCTCCTTGCGGCTGCTGGCGTCCTTCATCTTCACCGGTCCCTCTTCGGGGACCTCGGCGGGGTGCAGGTAGGTGGTCTTGCCAAAGGAGACCTTCTCCACTGGATGGACCGTGACCTCGCTGATGGCCGCCTCCAGCATCTCCTCCACGGTCGGTGGGTCCGCGTCGGGCTCGTACTCGATGGTGACGTCGCCGTTCTCCTCCTTGCTGAACTTGGCCGCGCAACCGGGACATCGGTCCTGATCGGGGTCGACCACGGTCCCGCACTCGGGGCAGAGGTACTCCAGTTCCTCTGACCAGTCGAACTCCACCCCGCAACTGGAACATTCCTTCGAGCCCTCCTCGAAGGTCTCCCCGCACTCGGGGCAGACGTACTCTAGGGAGTCGCTGTTCTCCTTGCGGACCTGCGTCATCCAAATACCTCAGCTATGCTGGGCCCTTCCCACCGGCGATACCTCTCATTGACGAGTCGGAGACTATATGAATGTTCCCGTATTGGTTACCCATCCTCCGGAAGGCGGTCGCCGACGGCCGGTTCAGAAGTTGATGAGGCCACATTGGCCGTTATCAACCTTCTCCTTCTCGTCGATGTCCAGACGCCAGAACTCGCAATCCGGGCCGATGCAGATGGTCTTGATGTCCTTGTCGAAGCAATGGGCGATCAGCCTAAGGGGACAGATACCGATCTCCCGGGGGACAGGGTACTTCTGTATTCGCACCATCTTCACTCCACCGTGGGTATTGATTGATGATAGTAATATGTTTGTGGAGATGGCGATGAAAAAAAAGATGGAGGGGGCCGATGGGCCCCCTTTGGATGTCAATGCTGCCTACGGTAGGGCGAGGATCTGGTCGAACACCTCGATCTGGGTGGCGGTGAAACCTTCCGTCAGGTCGAAGTACACCATCAGGGTCAGGTCGCCGTCGGCCGTCAGCGTGGCGGGTACGTCGGGGACCACGACATTGTACGCCTCGCGTCCGGTCGTGTCGTCCAGCAACCAGAAGGCGGCTGCCGGGAGGTCGGTGGCGGCCAAGGCATCCTCGTTGTGTATGGTCAGTTCCACGTAGGTCTGTCCGACATAATCGCCCTCGGCGACCACGCCCCACTCGTTGACGGTGATGGCCAGGATCCAGACGACGGTCACGTCCACCGTCTTGACATCAATTGCGTCCTCGGGGTCCGTGATCGTCAGGGTGATGGTGTAGGTCCCGGGAGCGTCATACGTGTGGCTCTCCTCGTCGCCGGCGAGGATCGATGGCGTGGTGCTGCCGTCCCCCCATTCCCATTCGAAGTCCAGATAGCCGCCCTCGGGATCGGAGCTGGCCGTGGCGTCGCACATGACCATCATGCCGACGAATCCGGGGTTGTTCACCACGAGATCGCCTTCCGGTGCATCGTTGGGATGCAGTAGGGCCTCTGGGATCACGGGGTTCAAGAACTCGCTGTTGTACTCATCGGTGAAGGTCTCTTCCTTGTACTCGAACCATATCGTCGCGTGCATCTTCCTCTCGGTGGACTCGCCCAGGGCGTCGTATCCCCAGTCGTGGGATTTGGCCAGGTCCGCGTAGGGGATCTGCAGTTCGTAGCTGGCCGCCGTGAGGCCGAGGATCACGAAGGAGAAGAAGTCCTTTTCCTTGATGTCGAAGGTCTTGTCCAGCATCTGAAAGTCATCGGAGTCCCAGATAGCGACACGAAGGGTGCCACTGGCCTTGGTATACCGATCGTCCTTGTCTGCCAGACTGAAATCGACCTCCACCATCTGACCGGTCTCGTTGACAGATAGGCTATCAAAGATGGCCTGCGTGGGGTTCTTCCAATCGTCTTCGTCGCCCTCGCTCACGCATCCTGCGAAACCCATTGTCAGCAGGACAAGGGCCACAAGGACAGCTAATACTTTATTTTTCGATTCCATGATGTTACCACCAAACCCCATTCAAGGGGCGAATATGCAACACCGTCATCGTATATTAAGGTCGGCCTAAAGGCCCATCCATTGTGGGGCCAGACGCCGATCTGATAGGATATGCTCATAGACATTGCGGGGTTCGGATCCCTTGAAGCAACCGTGATCAATTGGAGGACGATCGCGTCCGACACCCCCCGGACCGAAGCCGATCGCGTTGGTTCGGCCATCAGGAAGGTCCACCACTAATTATATATAATTAGAGGACATATGGAAAATCTGGTGACCCTGATGGGAGACGAGAAGAAGTTCACCAGTGTGTCCATCCCCGTGCCCCTCTTCAAGAAGGTCGAGGAGCGTATCCGGGGAACTGGATTCACCAGTGTATCGAGCTATGTGACCTATGTGCTGAGAGAGATCATCGCCGAGGAGGAGAAGCAGGAGGACGACGACCAGCAGCCCTTCTCCAAAGAGGACGAGGAGCGGGTCAAGGACCGCCTCAGGGCCCTCGGTTACATCGACTGAGGCCCTGTATCGATGGAGGTGTGTGAAATGGTGATGAGACAGCGTGCGCACGGAGGCCGATTGATCGACAGGGTCATGTCACCCGCGGACAGGGAGAGCTTCCTGGCCGAGGCGACCGACCTTCCCACCTTCGAGGTGGACGGTACGATGGCCCAGGACCTGGCGAACATCGCACACGGAGTGTACAGCCCCCTGGAGGGTTTCATGGTCCGTGACGATTTCCTTTCCATCTTGGACCACAACAGGACGGTCAAGGACGTGCCGTGGACCATACCCATCGTGCTGGACCTCCAGCCCGAAGTGCTACCGGACCTGTCCCCCGGGGAGCGGCTGGCGTTCACGTACCAGGGCAGGCCTTTTGCGGCCCTGGACATCGCTGACATCTACGGCTACGATGTCGAGGAGTACGCAAGCACCGTTTTCGACACCACCGACGGGTCCCACCCCGGTGTGGCGAAGGTGCGTTCCATGGGCGACCGCCTGGTCGGTGGCCCCATCATGCTGGCCGAGGACGTGCCGTCTCCCTTCCCGGATTACACCCTGTGGCCCATCGAGACCCGGGTCCTGTTCAAGGAGAAGGGGTGGCGGACCATTGTGGCCTTCCAGACCCGCAACCCGCCTCACCTGGGCCACGAGTACGTCCAGAAGGCCGCCCTGACCTTCACCGACGGGCTGTTCATCAACCCGATCATCGGCAAGAAGAAGAAGGGCGATTTCACCGACGACGTCATCATCCACACGTACAAGGAGCTCATCGAGAACTACTATCTTCGGGACCGCGCGGTGATGGGCGTGCTCCAGGCCGAGATGAAGTACGGAGGGCCAAAGGAGGCCATCCTCCACGCGATCATGCGCAAGAACTTCGGCTGCACCCACTTCATCGTGGGCCGCGACCACGCGGGTGTGGGGAACTTCTACTCGCCCTTCGCCGCCCAGGACATCTTCTCCGAGTTCCCGGACCTGGGCATCGTGCCCCTCTTCTTCAAGTCCTTCTTCTACTGCAAGCGTTGCGGCTCCATCGCCAACGAGAAGATCTGCCCCCACGAGGGGGAGGACATCGTGAACTTCTCCGGTTCCAAGATCCGCGGAAGGCTCGTGGAAGGGCTTCCTCCGGGCGAGGACATGATGCGGCCCGAGGTGTCCCGGATCATACTGGATGCCGATACGCCATTCGTGGAGTGATGACGGAGCATGGTCGAGGAGAACCTCCTGACATCCGCGGTCCGCGGGAAGGGCCGGGTGGCGATCGTCCACCACTGGGACGCAGATGGCATAGCCTCTGCCGCCCTGGTCATCGAGGAGATACGCCGTGCGAACCCCGACGCCAAGACCCTCAACCGCAGCCCGACCATCGGGAGGTGGGCACTGGATGCAGAGGAGATCGACCTCCTTCGCGGATGGGGTACGGACCTGCTCGTGATAGTCGACCTGGCCATCCGGGATGACGACCTGGATATCATATTGGATGGCCTTCCTGGCGTCCCCGCTGTGATGGTGGACCATCATCGGGCAGAGGTTCCAGAGCACCCCCGGCTGGTCTATCACAATCCGGTGGCCGAGGGGGAGGCCGAGACGGACTTCCCCGCTTGCACCTGGGTGCTACGGCATCTCCTGGGCAGGGGAATGGACCTGCTCACGGTGCTCGGCGTCTTCGGCGACCGAGGCCGTGGCGTCGAGGACGAACCCGTCTGGAGTGACCTGGGACCATGGTTGGAGGGCTCGAGCCTCACCTGGGACGACATGCACCTCCTGGTCGACCTGGTGGATAGCTCCGCCAAGCGTGTGGACCGGGAGGACGTGGACAACGCCGTGGGCCTCCTCCTAGAGGGTTGGAAGGAACCCCTTGGACTGGTGGGCCTGGACGCGTGGAACCGGGCGAACGACGAGGTGGAGCGCGCCCTCGTCGAACAGCTGCAGAACGGTCCCGAGACCGAGGTGGGAAGCACCCTGGTCAAGACCATCGACACTCCCTACCTGGTGATATCCACTGCCGCCCGTCGGCTGGTCCGGACCCGTGACAACCCCGTGGTCGTTGTGGTGAACATGGGGTACTCCGGCGGCGAGGTACAGGTGTACGTGCGCCGCACCGGCGAGCTGGACCTCGCGCCGATGATCCCGAGGATGCGGGACCGGGGGTTGTCGGCCGGAGGCAAGTCCGAGGTCCTGGGGGTCATCGTGCCCAGGTCGGACCTGGAGGACGTGATGGGGGACATCCTGGGCTACTTGGAGGATCCAGGGGCCCCTCGATATGACGATCAATGAGGTGACACAATGGCACGACGAAAACTCATGCTGATGGGGCTTGACTGCGCCCCCCCCGCCATCATCTTCGACAGGATGAAGGGAGACCTCCCCAACCTGGAGGCCATGATGGGCACCGGTCTGTACGGACCATTGCGGTCCACCATTCCGCCGATCACCATCCCCGCCTGGCTTGTGATGATGTCGGGACGAAGCCCGGGGAGGCTGGGCCTCTACGGCTTCCGCCACAGGACCAAGTTCTCGTACGACGACATGTGGATAGCGAACTCCACCAGGATGCACGCCCCCACCGTGTGGGACCTGCTTGGTGACGAGGGCATGAGGAGCGTCATAATCGGCGTGCCTCCATCGTACCCTCCCAAGGAGATGAACGGGGTCAGCGTCGGTTGCTTCATCACGCCCACCACCGAGGGCGAGTACACCTATCCCCCCGAGGCCAAGGCCGAGGTCGAGCGCGTCTCCGGCGGCTACATCACCGACATCGAGTTCCGCACCGATGACCGCGACAAGCTCCTCCGAGAGCTCTACAAGATGACCGACCGACGGGCCAAGGTGGTCCGACACTACGCCGAGAAGGGCGACTGGGACTTCATGATGTTCGTGGAGATCGGCCTGGACCGGATCAACCACGCCTTTTGGAAGTTCTACGACACCCAGCACCACCTCTACGAGCCCGGCAACAGGTACGAGGACGCCATCCCGGACTACTACCGCCATCTTGATGGCATCGTCGGGGAGCTCCTGGAGATCCTTGACGACGACACGCTGCTCCTGGCCACTTCCGACCATGGCGCCAAGGGCATGCGGGGGGCCCTCTGCATCAACCAGTGGCTCGAGGAGGAGGGGCTGCTCAAGTTCAAATCCAAGCCCGAGGGCATCTCCAAGTTCGAGCAGTGCGAGGTGGACTGGGAGAATACCACCGCATGGGGCTGGGGCGGGTACTACGCCCGCATATTCCTCAACGTGGAGGGCCGCGAGCCCAAGGGCATCGTCCCCCAGTCCGATTACGAGCGGGTGAGGGACGACCTTATAGCCCGGATCGAGGCCATCCCCGACATGGACGGGAGGCCCTTGGACAACTTCGTGCTCAAGCCAGAACAGGTCTACAAGGTCACCAACGGGGACTATCCCGACCTTATGGTGTTCCTCGACGACCTGTACTGGAGGGCGGCCGGAACGGTAGGCCATCCCGACAAGTACCTGCGGGAGAACGACACCGGCCCCGACGATGCGGTCCACGACTGGAACGGGATCATCATCTACAAGGACCCCAAGCGGCCTGCGGGCAGACCGCTCACGGGTGCCAAGCTGATCGACATCGCCCCGACCATTCTCAAGCTCATGGGCGCCTCGGTGCCCCCTGACCTGGATGGGAGTCCCATCCAGCCGATAATCGATCTTAGCAATGAGGTGAGCGAGTGACGGAACCGAAAGGATGCACGGTTTGGATGACGGGACTTCCCGCATCCGGCAAGACCACCATCGCCTTGGAACTGGAGCAGAGGTTCAAGGCCATGGGACGGAACGTGGAGGTCCTCGACGGGGACGAGGTGCGCAAGGGCCTCTCCTCCGACCTGGGGTTCTCCAAGGAGGACAGACAGCAGCACGCCAAGCGGGTGACCTTCGTCGCCAAGGTGCTGACCCGCAACGATGTGATCGTCCTTGTGGGACTGATCTCGCCCTTCAGGGCCTTCAGGCAGGCCGCTCGGGAGGAGATCGGTGACTTCCTGGAGGTCTTCGTGGACACGTCCCTGGACGAGTGCATCAGCCGTGACCCCAAGGGCCTGTACAAGCTGGCCCTGGACGGGAAGATCAAGGACCTTACCGGGTTGCAGGACCCCTACGAGGCACCCGAGGACCCCGAGCTGGTCATCCCCACCGAGGATGTCACCGTCGAGCAGGCGGCCGACATGGTGATGGACACCCTGAGGGACCACGGATATCTGTAGGCCCGCCGCGTTGGGACCCTCGGTCACGCCCCTCCACCACGTGGGCGGGGGACCCACCAGTGATAGCCGTTACGAAGGCTTTATGAACAGCGTTATGCTTTACAAGATATGACCAGTTCGTACACTGGAGGTGTCTTCTGATTGGATCTGGAGGTCGCAAGATCCCTGGCTGACCTGGTGTCCGTCGATGCCATCGTTACATCGAACGGCAAGATCCTCTATGCCAATCCCAGCTGTCAGGCCAGGGCGATCTCCGAGCGTGGTTGGGCCACGGCCGAGGAACATTTCCTTTGGGACCTTTTCGTCGAGGAGAAGGTCCAACAGGTCAAGGAATGGTACGAGGAGCTCAAGTCCAGGGACGCCAGGTTCGGAAGGCTGGTCCTGAGGACCCGGACCGAGGACGCGCCCGAGGAGGCCGAGTCCCTGATCGCCATCAGGCTCGTGGACAGGGAGATGGTGGTCATCAAGGCCCCGGACACCCAGCCCGTCATGGAGCGGCTCACGGAGCTCGAGACCATGACGCTCATGTTCAAGAGCTATCTCCACGACGGTGGACTTGGTCTGATGATCCTCCAGGACGAGGGGGAGAGGCACGGGCTCATCCGCTACATCAGTCCCGAGGGTGCGACCATCCTGGAACGGGACTCCAGCGACGTGGTGGGCATCGAGGCCACCGCCTTCGTGGCCCCTGACGAGCAGGAGGGGATCATGCGATGGTACCAAGCCCGGGGGACGCGCACCGGTGAGGACGCCCATCAGGAGGTAAGGTTCCTGGACCCCAGGGGCGAGACCCTTCTGCTGGATGTGGTGATGGGCGGCACGACCTGGAACGGGGAGCCCGCGATCTATTGTCTCTTCAGGGACGAGACGGCAAGGGGTATCATGATCGATGAGCTGCGTCGATTCGCCCAGGGCTTCGAGACGCTCAACGACACCATGGTCCTGGCGGACAAGGACTTCAACGTCATCTACGTCAACCCCGAGGGACTGAGGCGCTCGGGATACACCTTCGAGGAGGTGCTGGGCCAGCCTGCGTACATATTCAGCAGGACGATGGATGGCGACCTGGACCCGATGGAGGTTGCGACGGCCATGTTCGAGAAGGGACACTGGACGGGCGAGCGCACCGCGGAGTCAAAGGACGGAATGACCTACCCGGTGGAGATCTCCGTCACCATGACGCCGGACGAGAAGGGAGACCCGGAGATGATCACGGTGCTCTCCCGGGACATCTCGGAGCGGAAGGCGGCCGAGAGGAACCTGCTCCGGGCCAGGGAACGGGCCGAGTTCTTCACGGACCTCTTGGCCCATGACATCAACAATTACATCCAGGGGGTGATCGGCTTCCTCGACCTGCTCACGAGGGAGGAGTTGGATCCCTCGCAGGAGGAGAACGCCCAGCGGGCCAAGGAACAGGCAGCCCGGGTCTCGGAGCTCATCGAGAGGGTGAGGACCATCTCCAAGGCACAGCACGCCGATGAGCTCAAGCCCGTGGACCTGGTGACGGTCGTCGAGGAGGCGGTGGGTGACATGACCCAGAAGTACACCGATCGGACCTGCGAGATCCGGGTCGATTCCCCGGACCGGGAGATGAAGGTGATGGCCGACGACCTCCTCAGGGACCTGGTCATCAACCTGCTTGACAATGCCATCAAGTTCTCTCGACATCCCACGGCCCAGGTGGACGTGAAGTTGGAGCACCGAACCTTCGAGAGGGCTCACAACATCATCCTCTCAGTGGCCGACCACGGCCCTGGAATTCCCGACGAGGACAAGACGAGCATCTTCTTCAGGTTCGTAAGGAGGGTCGAGGACCCAGAGGGCTCGGGTCTCGGCCTGTCCCTGGTGCTGGCCCTCACCGATCGGTACCAGGGCCGTGTCCTGGTCGAGGACCGGGTCGTCGGCGAGCAAGGTAAGGGGGCCAGGTTCATCGTGGAGCTCCCTGCGGCCTAGGGGAGACGTTGACCTATCTTGGCGGCAAGTATTTATCGGCCGGCTCTGTTCCTATAGACGGGTCTCTTCGATCATGGTAGAATATCACCTAGGGCACGCTCTGGAGGTCGCCAATGATTGGTTGATGGTCCTTGAGGGGAGAAGGGTCATCTACTCTAATCGGGGCCTTCTCGAAGCCCTGCAGACCCCCAGCGAGAGCGTCATCGGCCACGAGCTCGAGGATATCTTCCCATCCCGGGTCTGTGGAGGTCTGGATGAGCTCCTGGAGGAGATGCACCGGAGGGAGGGGCGCCTTGTCACGGGCAGCCTTGAATGCGATGATGCAATGCTGGGCTCCTCTGCCCTTGCCGTCCGTGGAGAGGCCCGGGGAGGTTACACCTACCTTTCGATCAACAGACCGGTGATGGATGCAGAGGGCTCCAAGGACCGCCTGATGGAGGTCGAGGACCGTCTGTCGGCACTCCTCGGCCTGGCGGCCAGCGCGGGTATCGGCCTCGGTGTCTTCGAGGTCCTTCCCGACGGGACCTTCCTCGCCAAGTCGTTCAACGAGCACATCATCGAGATATTCAATCGACCAGAGGAGGAACTGCTTTCAGTGAGCCCCGTCGAGTACGTCCATCCCGATGACCGTCACATCGCCCAGGGGGCGATCGACAGTATGATGGAGACGGGCACCCCCTCGGGACCCATTCACATCAGGATCGTTGACGGTGAAGGGGAGATCGTCCACGTCCAGATCATCAATTCCATGCTCTCCTCTCCCAATGAGCGATTGGGGATAACCTTCGTCCAGGACATGACCACAGTCCAGGAGGCCCTGGACCAGCAGAACCGGATGGTCCAGGCCATCGAACGTGTCGACGAGACCGTTATCCTCGCCGATGCCAAGGGCCTCATCTTCTATGCCAACCCTGCAGCGTTGAGGAACTCGGGGTACTCCCTCGAGGAGGTGATCGGACAGCACATGACCATGTTCTCCTCCCCCGAGGGAGTGGACACCATGACCCAAGAGGCGTTGGCGGAGCTGCTCAA
>JAUVEQ010000378.1 GCA_030594725.1 Methanobacteriota archaeon | reverse complement strand
GGATGCCCCACACGTCATCCAGGGCGCCGCCAGGGTCGTCCTCGTGGACGCTGGTCGACCCGGCGCCCACAACGTGCTGCCCCCCGAGGCGGTCCCCAACGTGGTGCTGGACCATCATTCCACCAACCGTGATGTCAGCGCTGCCGACTACAGCGACGTACGGCCGGGCGTCGGGTCCACCTCCACCATGGTCACGGCCCATCTCCAGCAGATGGGCATTATCCCCGACCCCCGCCTGGCGGCGGCGCTCCTCTTCGGTATCCGTACGGACACCGACCATCTGAGAAGGAACGCATCCACGGCGGACATGCGGGCCTCGGCCTACCTGTCCAGCCTGGCCGACCAGGACCTCCTCGACCTGGTGGAGCACCCTCCCTTGGCATCCAAGGTGATGGACGTGATAGGCATCGGTATCCAGGCCAGGAGAAGGTACGGCGATCACCTGTTCGTATGGTGCGGAGAGGTCGGTTCCCGTGACGATCTGCCCCATGTCGCCGACTTCCTGCTGCAGGAGGAGAACGTGGCCGCGGTCTTCGTGTTCGGCCAGGTGGACAACAAGGTGCTAGTATCGGCCAGGTCCGTCACGGGAGGTCCACACGTGGGTGACATAACCAAGGAGGCGGTGGGCGAAGTGGGCTCCGGGGGGGGTCACGCGACGATGGGGGGTGGTTCGGTCACACTCGTGATGGGTGTCGACCTGGATGTTGACCAGTGGGTGGTCGAGGACCTGTTCCCCGCCTTCTTGGACGCCGCAGGTCTGACCTAGTTACCAACACGAGGCCACAGGGCAGAAAGGTCCATATACGCCAGTGAACTTCTCCTTCCGAGGTGCCGGATTGGAAAGACTCGTCGGGGACAATATAGTCCTCATTGGGACCGCACACGTCTCCGAGAAGAGCGTGGACGAGGTCCGCGAGGCCATCGACAAGCACCGACCCAACATAGTGGCCGTCGAACTGGACCCCAGCCGGTACAAGGTGCTCACTGGCAAGCGGGAGTGGCGGGACCTGCCGATCACCAAGGTCCTCTCCGGCTCCAACCCTTACTTCTTCATAGCCCAGGCCTTCCTGGCAGCCATGCAGAGACGCATCGGTATGGAGCAGGGTGTGGAACCGGGAGCGGAGATGCTCGCAGCCATCGAGGCCGCGGGGGAGAACGACATCAGGGTGCTCCTGGCGGACCGGGACATCAGCATCACCCTGAAGAGGGCCTGGAAGAAGATGTCCTTCCGGGAGAAGATGCGCCTCACCTGGAACCTCATGGCTGCCATCACCGGGGTCTACGACGAGGAGATGGAGGAGATCGACGTTGACCAGCTCATGGAGGAGGACATGCTCAACATGATGGTCGAGGAGCTGTCGGAGATAGTCCCCTCGGTGGCCGACGTCCTCATCCACGAACGGGACACCTTCATCGCCAAGAAGATCCTCCAGGCCAGCAAGGACGGCAAGGTGTTGGCCGTGGTGGGCGCGGGTCACATCAACGGCCTGGCCGAGAAATTGGAGAAGAGGGGTCCCTTCCCGACCTACGAATCCCTCAATTACGTGCCTCCCAAGGGCTTCAGCATCGCCAAGGCCTTCGCATGGGGTGTGCCATGGTTCTTCCTCTCCTGGATGCTCTACATGGCCTTCACGGGCAACTACGAGACCCTGAGGGACGGCTTCGTGGTCTGGTTCCTGGCCAACGGCACCTTCGCTGCCATAGGCGCGGCCCTGGCCATGGGACATCCCCTGAGCGTCCTGACAGCATTCTGCGTGGCCTGGTTCACATCCCTGAACCCCACACTGGCCGCCGGCTGGTTCGCCGGCCTGGTCGAGGCCAAGATAAGAAAACCCACCATGGCCGACCTGGAGTACATCGAGGCCGAGACCATAAGGGGCTTCATGAGCAACAAGGTCGTGAGGGTGCTCATGGTGACCGCCTTCGCCAACCTGGGCAGCGTGATAGGGACCATCTACGCCCTGCCCTACATCCTCGGGACGGTGTGACGATGGGATACGGCGGCGGCAGTGGAGGAGGAGGAGGCGGCCAGCGCCAGATAAGGATCCTCGAGGGAAACAACCCGCCCGTGTACTACGCTTCCTACCAGCAGCGTCCGAAGGGCTTCCTTTCCAACGAGGAGAAGAAGAACCTGGCCATTGCCACGGCCGCCCTCACCATATGCTTCAGCATGGTCATGTTCCGGTGGCACTTCGGCCCGTTATCGGAGATCCCGGAACAAATGAGCGGCTTCCTGTTCGTCCTGGTCATAAGCTTCATCGTCACCTTCACCGGCTTCGCCCTCCACGAGATGGCCCACAAGTTCGTCGCCCAGAGGTACGGATGCTGGGCGGAGTTCAGGTACTCGACCCAGGGCCTCCTGTTCGCCCTGGTGCTGGCCATCGTCGTGGGGGTCCTGTTCGCCGCTCCCGGCGCGGTGTACATCGTGGGTGCAATAGACAAGCGGCAGAACGGCATCATCTCCATCGCGGGTCCCCTGACCAATGTCGCCGTGACCCTGGCGATGATCCCCATGTACATCTGGGGCGGGGACTGGCTGTCCACCATCGCGTACTGGGTTATATTCTTCAACATGCTCCTGGCGCTCTTCAACATGATCCCAATAATGCCCCTGGACGGCGCCAAGGTGCTCAAGTGGAACGTTCCCCTCTACGTGGTCTCGCTGGCCGCGATGGGAGGGTTGCTCTACTTCACTCGTGCAGTCCTGCCCAACTTGTGAGGGGCCAGAAGGATACGATGTCCTGGCCCCGCTCAAAGATAGCATGCGCTGGACCCAAATGGATATGTGGCATTCGACCTCCATCATCTAGGTGGAGCTGAACGAGATGCTGAATACACCGAGCAACTGGCCCTTGTAGAGGATCTTGAGCGTCCCACCGTCGTAGGCATCCGTCATTCCCATAAGGAGGATATTGTCCCCCTCCTGGACGTAGCCGTCCAGATTGGTATCCCCGTACTGGATGGTCGCATCGGTGATGATAGTTCCATCATAATCGAGGCAGGCGAAGCTGACGGTGTTCCAGGGAATGGCCTCATCCTTCTTGATCTTCAAGAT
>JAUVEQ010000204.1 GCA_030594725.1 Methanobacteriota archaeon | reverse complement strand
CACGAACAGCGAACCCAGCTGGTACGATGCGAACTCGTTCGAATCGATCTTGTGGGTGAAGAAGTGCCAGTCCGTGGTGAACACCACGTGGTACACGTAGACGGCCTCCCATGGCTGGACCTCCGCCGACTCGAAGTTGTGCGAGGCGGACGCCACGACGCCCAGTCTCTCGGCGACGATGTTCAGCTCGAAGTCGAACGTGTCCGAGAACTCCTCGTAGATGAGCCTGAACTTGTAGTCCCCGTTGCCCACAGAGAAATCCCCGAAGGGCAACGTGTAGGCCAGGTAGCCTTCGTCGAAGGTCACCTTCCCCGAGTAGACCGTCTCACCCTCGTACTTGACCTGTAGGTCCACCTTCTCGGAGAAGTCCCTGCCGGACCCGGTGGCCGTGGCCAGGATCAGCACCCTGTCCACGTTCGTGAGGTCAGGGGTGACGGTCTCGATGGTGAGGTCATCCAGTTGGGTCGGTCCCCAGGAGACCCAAACAAGGGCACTCACGGGCACTATTATGATTATTGCCACTAGGATTACGGTTACCATCTTTCTGTTAAGCTCCAAGATCCACACCCCCAATGGGTGACCGGGGGACGCGATTCCGGGCAGGTCCTACTTCTGCAGGGCCCTGCCGATGGATGCATCCACCATGTCCGTTCTACGCTTGAACACGACTGCGATGAAGGCGAAGGCGATGATCACCATGAAGGGATCGAAGCCGGGGATGTGGTATCCCCTCATGTAGATGTAGAGGGGGTACGATTTGGAGTACAGCTCGTTCTTCGCCCGTGCCTCGAATGATGTGACCTCGATTATTATCGAATTGATCTCCTTGGCCCATAAACGCCATTCTTGCGGTGTCTGAGCTGTTATCTTCACCGGGGAGTACTCCTCCTGCGGGACGGAGATGTCGGTCGAACCCAGCAGAACGGTCCACTGGTCCTTGACCAGGTCCTTGAGGTTCTCGATCTCCAGCTCGAAGGTGTCCATTCCGTTGCCATCGTTGTAGACGTTGACCACGTTGTAGGTCAGGTCACCGGGCTTGACCTCTCGCAGCGGCGACTCGGCCTCGATGCGCATCTTGAAGTACTGGGCGATGGTCACCACGGCGCCGGCGTTTGCGACGACGGGGGAGATTATGGGGGCCGTTGCGGTCCCGGAGACCATCACGTTACCGGTCGTCAGCGATGAGGTGCCAGGGGGCACGATTATCGTGACGGTGAACTTCACGGTATCTGGGTTGATGTATGCTATCGTCGAGGGTGATATCACGACGGGCCAGCCAGTGTTGACGACGGCCGTCAGGGTGACGGTCACACGCTCTATTCCCGAGATCTTCTCGACCGTGGCGTTCCCACCGAAGGTCACCGCCCCGAGCTGGGACTGGGTCACCTTGGCCTGCAGCTGGGTCGGATACAAGGCGAGGGACAGGATCGGGATGGGATTCGGTGCTGCCTCCGCCTCCTCGACAAAGGGGGCGGGGTTGAGCACGAAGCCCGTCAAAGCGCTCACGAGAAACAATGCGACCAGTAATGTGGCCCTAAACTGAGTGCGTGCACCCATCATAGCATTCACCCTATGGTTGGCTGAGTATTGCCGGCCCCGTATATAACGGTTGCCGTTTGGAGAGGTGTGTGGTATAGGCTTATTTTGGGGTACCATACGTTGTCACCTTGCTACTGGATTATTAGATGTCGGAGTATATTAAGGAGATTGGTTTTTCTCTTTGACCCTGCCCTTCTCGAGGCGCGAATCCGCCCTCTCCTGCGCACCTTGGAACATCACCAGGGCGATGACCAGGGCGATTATCGCCATGAATGGGTCGAAGCCCGGGATGTGGAAGCCCTTCATGTACACGAACACGGGATACGATTTGATGTACATCTCGTTCCGTTCCTTGGCCTCCATCGATGTGGCCTTCAGGATGATGGGGTAGATCTCCTTGGCCCACAGCCTCCACTCCTGAGATGTCTGGACCGTCACCTTGACGGGAACGTACTCATCGGCCTTGACCGAGACGTCGGTGGAGCCAAGG
This sequence comes from Methanobacteriota archaeon, assembly GCA_030594725.1. Lineage (GTDB taxonomy): Archaea > Thermoplasmatota > DTKX01 > DTKX01. The sequence goes on along the minus strand of JAUVEQ010000204.1, from coordinate 3,670 downwards.
AGAACGGTCCACTCCGCATCGACCAGTTCCTTGATGTTCTCGATCTCCACCTCGATGGTGTCGATCGAGTTGCCGTCGTTGAAGACGTTCACCAGGTTGTAGGTGACGTCACCGGGGGAAACCTCCCGAAGGGGCGACTCGGTCTCGAGGCGCAGCTTGAAGAACTGGGCCACTGTCACGACGCCGTTGGCGGTGGAGATGATGGGTGCCATGCCCGTCACCTTCGCCGAGCCGGTGACCATCACGGTCCCGATGATCAGGGACGAGGTGGATGGTGGGACGACGACGGTCACCTGGAACTGTCTTGTGCCCGGGTTCACGAAGGGCATGGTCATGGGGGATATGACCACGGGCCATCCGGTATCGACCCCCGCGGTGAGGGTCACTATCAACCGCTCGATCGCCGGGATCTTGTCCACCGTGACGACCCCGGCGAAGCTCACGGCACCGATCTGCGAATCGGTGATATGGGCCTGCATCTGGGACGGGGTCAGCTGTATCGACACGATGGGGATGGGATTGGCCGACGCATCGGCCTCCTCGGTGATCGACGGGATGGCCAGATGGGGTCCGGCCAGCATACCGGCCATCATTATGATGACCAGGACCGCTGCGGTCAGACCGTGGACTGGGTGGTCCCTTGGGACGGGACCATGAAGGGCTGGGCCCTTTGTACGGTCTTTCCTACGAGCGCTCGTCATCGATACTACCCATCCATGCCCATTAACTACTGCTTATAATAAGTAAATTCGTAATAGGGACCGACCCTGGTGAACTTGTTGCGAGGGTTTTTTCATACATCTCGACCGACCTCCACAGGAACCTGCCCTCATATCTTCATCTGGGATGGGAAACTTCCCGCGGGTTCGGCGTCCTCTGCCTCGTCCTCCTCCACCAGCTCTGCCATCTGTGGCTTGATCGAGGACCCGTCGGTCACGTAGCAGAGGGTCTTGCCGCCCTCCCTCTCCACGCGGACCACCTCGGCGGCGATCAGGACGGATATGTTGTAGTTGATCACCTGCTTGGACTCCCCGAGCATCCTGGCAAGGGCGGCCTGGGTGAGCCCGGCGTGCAGGGAGAGATTCTCAACGATGTCCAGCTGGAGGCGGGTGAAGTGGACCCGCTTCCTGGGGACCTTCATGTCCCGGGGATAGAATCGCTTGAAACCGCCCTCGCGGCGAACCACCCAGAACTCCTCGCGCACCAGAACCTTGAGGTGGTACGCGAGCACACCGTTGGCGAGCCCCAGGTTCTCCTTGATGGCTGTAAGATGCACTCCCGGGTTCGCCTTGCAGAAACCGAAGATCTCTCCACGGGTGAACTGGTTGAGCACCTCCTTCCTGCGCAACCTGGTGAACAGCGGGAGCAGGAGGGTCCAGAAGACGGCCAGCATTCCCACCTCGGTGAACCCGAGGAAGCCCACGAGACCTATGGCGATGGCCGCGATGCTGATCCAGAAGAGCAGGACCGGGTCGATGGCGATGCCGTCCTCGCCCCCTCCTCCACCGCCAGGCGGGGCTATGGGGACGCCCTGCACGTTGACCTCGATGTTCATCTGCTCGCTGTGCTCGGGATGGTCCTCGACGGACACGACGATCGGCACATCCAGCATGCCATTGGAGACGTCCTTGGGTATGACTATCTCCAGGGTGAGGGACTCGGATGCGCCCGGTGAGATGTGCAGGGTATTGGAATCGAGCCAGAACAGGGCCCTGTCCAGCCAACCGGGCTTGTCGGTCGAGGTGACCTTGCCCACCTGGCAGAGGTACGTCAACCCCCGGGGGGAATTGTCCTCGATGGTCACGCTCACCTGCCTGGTCTGTCCAGGTTCCATCAGGATATAGGTGGGGTTGGCAGTCAAGTAGAATGGGTTGTTGTCCACGATGACATCGAAATCATCCGAGGAGTCGATGGAGTTCTCGCCGATGCTGTCCGTCCAGGTGGCCACCACATGCCCCGTGTATGTATCCTCTGTGAACATGATGGGGATGGTGGCGGAGGCGGTGAAGTCGACGTTCTTCTCCAGCCCGGTGATGTCGAAGGTGTTGGGAGTTATGGTCCACCCCCAGTCGGTGCCCTCGACGGTGAGGTCGATGGTCTCGGGCTTCAAGTACTGCCTGTCCACGTCCACGGTGCCGATCACCGTCACGCGGACCGAATCGAAGGACACGTCGATCGTGTGGTGATCGTACCCGTCGTTGATCTCCACGACGATGGTCGGCGGCATGTCCTCTGCGAGGATGGGACCGGCGGGGCCGAGCAAGGCCATGCCTAGCATTACCATGACGAGGGCCGACACGACCACGGCAGGGTTACGATAGCTGGACCTGCCCATCGACCTTTCCTATGTTTCCCGACTATATAAAAGGAATCTGGTTGTTTGGATTGACGCCGACAGGTATTTCTACACCTCCCTCAATCGGTGGCCCCGGGCCGTTGCCCGGCCAGGGAGGGTGCGACATGGAGGGTAAGGCACCGGTCGAGGACCTTGACATCGATGGAGACACGAGCATCTCCGACCTCGTCGACCAGATGGGGCGATCCGGTGGTTTCACCGCCAAGAAGCTGGCCGAGGCCGCCGACGTCATGGAGGAGATGGTCCGGGACGAGAAGATGTTCACCTTCCTATCATTCCCGGCCTGCATCATCGCCACCGGCGCCCGCGGCATCATCGTGGACATGCTGCGACAGGGCTGGGTGGATGCCATCGTCACCACCTGCGGGACGTTGGACCACGACATCGCCAGGTCTGTTGGCGCGTACCACCACGGCACCTTCGACGTGGACGACCGGCAGCTCCACGACGAGGGCGTGCACCGCCTGGGGAACGTGTTCATCGATGAGAAGGCGTACGGCCCCGCCATAGAGGGCTTCATGATGCCCCTGCTGGAGGGGATGGAATCCGAGGGCAGGGGCCAGATCGGCACCCGGGAGCTCTGCTGGGCGATCGGCGAGGCCCTTGATGATCCCGACACCATCCTGACGGTGGCCGCGCAGGCGAAGATCCCGGTGTTCGTGCCGGGCATCACCGACGGGGCCGTGGGGGCGAACCTCTGGATGTTCTCCCAGGAGAGAAAGGACCTGCTGGTCAATCCCATTCTCGACGAGAAGGCCCTGGCCGATATCGTCTTCACCCATCCAAGTACGGGAGCCATCCTCCTGGGAGGAGGCATCTCGAAGCATCACGTGATCTGGTGGAACCAGTTCAAGGACGGTCTCGACCTGGTCGTCTCGGTCACCACCGCCGTGGAGCACGACGGGTCCCTCTCGGGCGCCCGCGTCCGGGAGGCCATCTCGTGGGGAAAGGTCTCCGAGCGGGCGCGGTACGTCACCGTGGAGTCGGACATCACGCTGGCCCTTCCCCTGCTGTACTCGACCGTCGCCGACCGCGTGAGGGGTGGGGACTGATGCCAGGCGGCGGGATGATCGGCAGGACGGAGCGGGAGCGGGAGCTGGAGAAGCACATCGAAGGCACGTGGGGCCCCAGCCGGAAGGAGAAGTTCTTCAAGCGTATGGCCATCATCGTGATCATCGTTGTCCTTCTCCTCATGGTGATCTTCATCTACACCGTGCTCCAGCAGACAGCGGTGGAGGAGAACTACGCCGTGGTCTACACCGCCGCGACAGAGATGTACATCGGACAGCTGGACCTCAGCGCCAGCGGATGGGA
>JAUVEQ010000090.1 GCA_030594725.1 Methanobacteriota archaeon | reverse complement strand
GTGTTCCTCTCCGAACCTTCCCCCGAGATTGAAGCGCACGTGGACATCGAGGTCGATACCATCGATCGTCTCACCGTTCTGGTTAATAGTGGTCTCGTTCGACCCGATGAAGATGAGGTCGTGAAGGCCATCGCCGTTGATGTCGGCGGCCTCCACCATATGGGGGTTACCCTCGGGGAGGGGCAGGATCTGGGTGGGTTCCAATGCATCGGTCCCGTTCCCACCCATGTAGATGCGGACATTGTAAACGTATGGCAACTGGGAAGACCGTGAGAATGAGGCCATGAGGAAGTCATCGATCCCATCACCATCCATGTCAAGGGGCGCCCTCACCTTCGGGTATTTAGGATAATAAATGCTGGATTGCGGTTTATCGAAGGTGCCAATGGTCCGGACGGGCTCCTCGGAGAGACCATCCTCAGAGCCGTAATGAATCCGGATGTAGCTCTCTGCAAAATTATTCGAGGTCAGGACCATCATGTCGTCGTATCCATCACCGCTCACGTCCGCGAAGTACACACCGCCGAGCTTCGTCCACTGGGAAGCGTTCTCGTAAGGGATCTCGATGGAGAAGTCGTATACTCGGCTGAGGCCATCCTCGGAGCCATAGAAGAGAAGAATCCCACCAGGAATGGTCTCATCATCCTGCCAGTCCTTCCATGGATACAGCACAACGCACGCGTCGTTGTACCCATCACCGTTAACGTCGCCGGCACCGACTGGGAATATCCTGTTATAACTTCTGTCTTCGTTGTACCAAGGGGCATCCACAGGATGGGTCACGAGGTACCTGGGTTGACGTAGGTCCTCAACGTCATCGGAGCCATATCGCACGTGGAGCCAGTTTCCGGTAAGCCAATTTGGATCTGTGAAGTGCCCTGTGGCTCCCTGGTTGATGATGTCGTCGTAACCATCACCATTAACATCCCCAAGCCACCTGCCGTTAGGACTGTACCAGTAATTGGACATGTTCTGGATACCTATCAATCTCTCCCAGGTGAAGTTCCGATCCTCCCGACCCAGGAGCAGGAAGTTCCTCCTCTCATCCTGCGGGTTCGTGCCGTCGAACGTTTCATTGGTGCCGATCATCAGGTCGTCGAACCCGTCACCGTTCACATCGCCAACCATCGAAATGCCCGAGCCGAAGTTCAGATTCTCGCCAGGGGCCTCGATGTACGTGTAGAAGGCCGTATTGTCCTCTTCGCCAGCATCGATCGTTTCGGGAGTAGGACCGTCAACCGGTGGTACCTCTATAAACGAAAGGAGAGCACCCGTTACGAGAAGGATCATAGATAGACACGATAGACATCGTGATGGCGAGCATGAAGGCACCAGTGACAACCCCATCGATACTAGACGGGTCCACATATAACCTTTCTGGATTTGTATGCCATGATTCCATGTGAGGCCCTGGAAAGGGGATTGCGGGCCCGATCAGTCGACCGATCGCTTCACGGCCAGGTGCTGGCCGAAGGACCAGGCGTAGCCGACGGCTAGTGTGACCAGCAGTATTCGAAGAGTTCGGATCTCTCTCCCTAAGATAAGGTTGGACGAACGTCGATCATCGAGCCCATGAAGGCCCCACCCGCTCCTTATTATCCCCGCATCTCATTCCCGTGCTGGGCGTTTCCATGAAGGGCAGGTTGGTGATGGTCACAGGGGCCAATTCCGGCATCGGGCTAGAGACATCCAAGGGCCTTGCCAAGATGGGTGCTCACCTGATCCTTGTCTGCCGGGACAGGGGCCGTTGCGAGAGGGCCATGGAGGAGATCAGGGTCGCCTCGGGAAGCGACGCGATGGAGATGATGTTGGCAGACCTGTCGTCCCAGGCTTCCGTCCGGGCCCTGGCCGAGGAGTTCTCCGCCAACCACGACCGGCTCGATGTGCTCTTCAACAACGCGGCCCTCATCCCCCATGAACGGAAGGAGACAGTGGATGGTGTCGAGATGCAGCTTGCCATCAACCACCTGGCCCCCTTCCTGCTGACGAACCTGCTCCTGCCCGTTCTCAAGCAGAGCGCCCCATCCAGGGTCGTGACCACGTCCTCCGGGGTCCACGTCCGTGGTCGGATCGACTGGGACGACCTCCAGGCCAAGAAGGGGTACAGGCCCATGGGCCGGTACGGCACGACCAAGCTCATGAACATCCTGTTCACCCGCTCCCTGGCGCGGCGCCTCGAGGGTTCCGGCGTTACCGCGAACTGCCTGACCCCTGGCCTCAAGGCCACTGGCCTCTCCCGGGACTACGGCTTCCTCATGAAGGGCATCGTCAACCTCATAGCGGGCAAGCCCTCCACCGGGGCCGTGGTGCCGTTGCACGTAATCACATCGCCCGACCTGGAGGGCGTGAGCGGGAATTACTTCAGCAGGAGGTCCGAGATCGTGGAACCATCTTCTCGCGCCCGGGACGACGAGGCGGCGGAACGGTTGTGGCGGGAGTCGATGAGGCTTGTGGACCTGGGCCCCGAGGAGAAGCACTGGACCCGGGACCCATGAGGGAACGTTGGCCCCTTCATGCACTGCTCGGTACGGGACCGCTTAGATATACAAGGATCGCGTATTATTTGGTGAAGAAGGAGAGCGGACCTGCCGCTCTTCGAGGCACTGCTGATACTACGGAGACAATGATGATGGGAGAGACGGAAGCCGACCGATGTGCGAACCCCGGGGGTAGCAGGTACCTCAATGCCTACGACAGCTCAGATGACCTGCCAGACCTGTTCGAGGTGGTGAAGGACCTGGTGGAGTGCGAGCTTGGGCATCACCGGGCCGGCCTGATGCTTGGCCTGGTGGACCTGGGCCTCTCCTCGGGTGGTTTCGTCGGGGGCTACTACGTGGTGGGCGGCAACGCCATCGTCATCAACCGCCGGGCGGTGGGCGTGATCCAGGCCCGCAACCCGGAGCTGGTCAAGCCCTACCAGTTCTACCTGCTGCTCCACGAGTTCCTCCACGCCGTGGACATCCTGGACGAAGCTGAGTGCCGCGGTACTGCGGCGGCGCTCTCGGCCAGGGCCTTCGGCAAGGAGCACGATGTTACGAGGATCGCCAGGGACTTCGGGGCCATCTTCCGTGACATCATCCGGCCGATCTACGGCTTCATGCCTCCGGAGGACACGTCCATCGAGATCGTCTCCGGGTTCGACCGGTCCTCGGTCAACTACATCTACTGACGCCGTAAGAATAAAAAGTGGATCCCGGGTCCCCGGACCAAGGTCCCCCTGGGGGGACCCGGCCCGGAAGACCCGGGAAGGTAGGGAGGCCATGCTGGGTGGTCAGCATGACCAAGTGAGCGATTTCTTTCCCTTTCGCGTTCGTCTACTCCGCCGGAGCGGCGCTATCCCAGTCGCCCGGGTCGGTACCCGTGGAGATGGGATAGTTGGCGCCGCCGGAGAAGCACTTGCCAGCGTTCACAGTGCTGTTGGACGACCAGGAGCACATACCGAACTTCAGCGTCAAGGAGTCGTAGCCCAGGACGCCGAGGACGGCGTTGGTGTTGGCGGCCGAGTGGCCGGTGTAGCAGTACACCACGATCTGCTTGTCGGTGGGCAGCAATGCCAGGTTCTCGGGTTCGAGAAGCACGGTAACGCCGATGTTCACCGCGGTCGGGACGTGGCCCGCCAAGTAGTGGTCGGCGCCGCGCACGCTCAGCACGAACGGGTCGTTGGCCGTCCAGCCATCGTACAGGTTGCTGTGAAGCGCCGTGTTGGTGGTGTACATCGTCGGTATCGAGCTGATGTACGCATCGCAGGCGTGTCGGATGATCTCCCACTCCTCGGAGCTTCCGGTCCACTCGCCGCCGTCCACGGGGGTGTCGCCTCCGCAGCCGTTGTCACGGGTCTCTCCGTCGGCGGGCGTTCCCGGCTCGCCGCCCGAGACCACCGGGTAGTTCTGCTGGGCGGTGGTGGCGTTGAAGCACTTGACCGCCGCGGGGGTCCACGAGCACATGCCGTGGAGCAACGTGCTGGCGTTGTATCCCAGCATGTTGAGCAGGGGCGTCACGTGACTGGCGGTCTGACCGGTGTAGCAGACCACGACGATCATGGTGTCGTCGGCGGGTAGCAGGACCAGGTTCTCCATGGCGAACAGCGTTCTCCAATCCATCCTCACCGCACCGGGGATGTGGGCCGTCTCGTAGTCAGTGGCCCCCCGGATGCTCAGCACGAATGGGTCGTTGTCCGGATCGGCGTCGCCCAGCAGGGTCTCCAGGTCCACGGCCTTGAAGTAGCGGGGACCGTTGGACAGGTAGGTGTAGGCAGCGTCGAAGATTATCTCCTCGTCGGTGGGGCCCGCGATCTCTGCGCCTTCCATGTCACCAGGTTCGCTGCCCACGAAGACCTCGAAGTTGTGGGCGTCCGTGCCGCGGTTGTAGCGGCCGGGTGCCACCGTGGTGTCGTCGGACCAGGAGGTCATGGCCCACTTGAGGGCGGTGGTGTTGAAGCCGTTCATGCCCAGCATGGAGGTGACCTGGCTGGCGGTGTGACCGGTGTAGCATACGACGACTATCTGGGTGTCGTCATCGGGAAGCTTCGACAGGTTCTCCTCGGTGAAGAGGGTGGACCAGTCGGACCGGATGGCTCCGGGGATATGGCCGACCTCGTACTGCGTGGAACTGCGAATGCTCAGCACGTAGGGGTCGTTCGAGGCGTCGGTGTCGTTGAGCCTGTCGAACAGGGACTGGGCCGAGACGGCTGCCGCCTTGCCCGATGCGAACCAGGCCTCGGCTGCGCCCTGGATGTCCTCATCCTCCGCGCCTCCCGTGGGGAGGTCGCCTCCACCGACGGGGGGAATAGGATCGTCACAGCCCTCTGCTATGTCCTTGTAGATATCGTAGGAGCCGTCAGCCCAGACACCTGGGTTCGAGCCGGTCACGATGGGGAACTGGTGGCTGTCGGAGGCCTTGAAGTAACCACCGGCCATGTCGGTGTTGGTGGTCCATGCGTTGAAGGCCCACTTCATCGTGACAGCGTCGTATCCGAGCACGTTGAGTGCACCGACCACCTGGGTGGCAGTGTGACCGGAGTAGCAGTACACGACGATCTGCTTGTTCGTGGGCAGCGCCGCCAGGTTCTCCTCAGTGCACACGTCGCGCCAAGCGATGTTGTGGGCTCCGGGCACGTGGCCCTTGGCGTAATCGTCGGCGCCACGCACGTCTAGGATGTACGGGTCGTTGCCAGTGAATCCATCGTTCAGGTTGGCATGCACCGCGGGAGCGGTGATCAACCAGGCCTTGCCGGATTGAGCGGATGCCAGGGTCGCGCCCTGGACGGTGAGGCCGGTGCCTCCACCGCCGCCGTTGTCGTCGCCTTCCTCAGGTTCGTAGGCCATCGCGAATGCGAAGGTGGCCACGAGCAAGATGACTATTATCAGAACCGCAATCGGTCCGTCTTTTTCCATAATGTTTACCTCCTTATAGTTTCAAAATGCAGTTAGTTTTCCAGTTCTCTCGTTCCACTTGACGATGTAATACCAAGTAAATAGCACAAGGAGCATCAGAAGCACCGAGGCGGTGTAACCGATCTCGTGGGGCAGGAAGATCTCCTGTCTCATGCTCTCGGGGAGACCGGCCATGAACCCGGGCTTGATGTACTCCGCCGTGAGGGGCATCGCGATGAAGATGCCTACGAGGGCAAGCATCAACTTGACGTGACCCTCACCCGCGCGCCAGGTGGCGCCCACGGTGCAACCGCCGGCGATCAGCATGCCGAAGCCGAAGATTATACCACCGACCAGGGCGGGTATCCAGAAGCTAGCAGACACCATCGCCGTCTCGGACCCCATGCCCAGGTACTTGATGGTCACGAAGGCCACCATTGCCACCAGGATGCCGGCCATGATGGCCACCGCGGGCTTGCTGTCGCCGCCCAGGAATGGCTCGCGCAGGGCCCGCACGATACAGAACCTCGATCGCTGGAGGACGAAGCCGATGATCAGGCCTCCCAGGATGAACCCGACGAGGACCCACTCGGTGGCTAGGTCGTACCAGAACACGAAGAGGGCCCCGATGAGGAGCACCAATACCCCCGCAATGGGTTGGAACGAGGTCCGTTCGGTAGCGCAGGCAAGGGTGGTGTACGACTTGCCCATGCTCCATCCAGGCTTCTCCTCCATCTCCCACAGGAGGTATTTTACCCCCAGGAACACTCCCACCACCAGGGCGGGCAGGAACACCAGGCCAGCGGCCGAAAGGGCCGGCCACGAGGAGTAGAATCCGCCGATGGTGCAGCCAAGGCCGAGAACGGCGCCGACGCCCATCAACAGACCTCCGACGAGGCCCTTGACCAGCTCGCCAGTGGGGGCAACGCGGATGGCGAACTCCTTCGACATCAACGCGGCACCCAATGCACCCGCGATCATCATGACCGACAGCATCGCGTACCTGTGGTCCCGTATCGCGGTCACTCCATTGGGGGCGGACTCGGAGAAGGTCATCCCCATCCAATCGAGGATATTGGCACCTATGTTGCCAAGGCCCCCGGAGGACCCCCAGGGCGAGGCGATAAGGAACAGCACGACGCTCATGAAGGCAAGGATGCAGGCCCCGATCCACATCTCCCAGCTCTTGGCAAAGAAGGTGGCGTAGAGCTCTCCCAGGATGGTGGGCTCTTCCTTCTCCGGCGCCGCCGCCGCAACGACGGGTTGGGGCGTGGCTGCAGGAACCACGACCTCGGTCGTCTGTGGCGCCTCTTCTGTCTTGATCTCTGGCTCATCATCTTCCATGGGTTGTCCTTCCCCCAGACTATCCTTTCCTGATGTAGAACATCTGCACGCCGCCCTCTTCCTCCATACCGAGGAATTCGTGGCTGTTCCGGTCACACCACTTGGGCACGTCGGTCTTGGAGCCAGGATCCGTTCCCTCCATCATTAGGACCTGTCCTGAGCTCATCTCCTTCTTCATCTTCTTAGCCAGCTTGACTATCGGCATAGGGCATGAGAGCCCCTTGCAGTCAAGGGTTTCATCCACCGTTACGTCCATTCCACTACCTCCTTGCTCACTCTCAATAGGTTGCGAACGCGTCGTAGGCCTCCGCGATAGCGGCCACCTCCGACAATGATATGATCTCGACCTCGTCCAGGATGTCATCGAGGGGGATACCCCTCTCCTCGAGGTGCTCACGCACGCAGAAGACCTTGCCATCCAGGTCCATCAGGTCCTGGGTGGCATCGAGGTTCGAGGGCATCCTGACCGCCCTCGTGTCCTGACCCAGCTTGATGTTGTACACCCCATCCTCGACGAGGATGGTGTCACACACGTCCATCATCCCGGCTGCTATCTGCGACAGGCTGAAGCGCAGCCCTGCAAAGGCGTCCTCCTTCCCGTAGGGGGCGGACTTGACTATCGTTAGCATGCTCTTGACCATCTTGTTCACCTCCCCAGCATCAACAGGGTGTCGGCCTCCTCCATGAAGTCGGTGAAGTCCTCGGTGAGACTGCCGATCTTGGCACCTGGCATCAGGTAGCCTGGCTGGATACCCCTACCGATGCAGCAGGTGCTGCACACCGCGATCTTGAGCCCCTTGCCCACCATCCTTCCCAGGTCCTCGCTGAGGCTGGGGAACCGCTTAGGGGTCTGGTCCTTGAGGGCGGCGGTAACCGCCTCGCCGAACAGGAAAATGTTCACTTGATGGCCCATGTCCAAGGCCTTCTCTCCCAGGGCAACGGCCACGTTGGCCTCCATGCTCATCATGGCACCGGAGAAAAGCAATATCGTAAGGTTCTTTCCCATTTGTGTCACCTCACATCCTGAGCACGCCATCGTACTCGTCCATCATCAGCTCGACCGCCCGTTCGGTGTCGACTACCTCTACATCATCGCTCTTGAAGTCCCCGTAGCCCCTGGCCTTCATGCAAAGGTCCAGGGCGTACACGGTCAGGTTCCTCTTCTTCAGATTCTCCCGGTTCCCGGGATGAACGGCGTGGTAGATGCCGTCCTCCACGAGAAGGACGCCAGCGTCCGCATTCCCGGAGAATACCTCTATCATCTCAGCACAGGTGCACTCGAAGGGCGAGTGCAGGACCAGGTACAACCTCTTCTTCATGCGTGAAACCTCCTTGACCTCCGGGCGATCCGAGGGCCCTTGTCCCCCGCTAGAGGACGGTACGGCGGCTCCGCCCGACCGGAGAGGGGACCATAAAAAATCAATGAACGGTCTTGGACCATGGATGGTACACGAGTGGAAAATGCCCGCGATATAGGAAATGAGAGATACCTCGCCTTACCGCCTCGACCACCCGATGCGCACATTTGGACCAATTTCCCGGAACGATTTTCCATGATTTTTAAAAAACCGTAACTACACGCTACAACATATATGTTACGGTTTTTCAAATTGCGTGAAAAACCCAGCCTGGCGCTATGTATAAGTAAGATAGGTATCTTATTCCCCACGAATGGCTAAGACCCCCATATCGATAATGGCCCACCTTGAGCACTGCGAGGACCTGCTGCAGTGCGTTTACAACCTGACGCCCTGCGAGGTCCAGGTGTACAGGATGCTCCTCAAAGAGGGTGGCCTCACGGCCAACGACGTTGGGGAGAGATTGGGGAGGTCATCCAATTCCGCCTACAGGTTCCTGAGGTCGCTCCAATCGAGCAAGCTGGCCTACAAGAAGCAGAGGAACCGGAAGGAGGGTGGTTACTACTATCTGTACTATGCCGAGGACCCGGAGGAGGTCCGGGTCCGGCTCAAACAGTTCAAGGAGGAGTGGAACGTGAGGATCGAGGAGCTGATCCTCGAGTTCCCCCGGGACATCCCGGACGACGCGCCTGGATTGACCCAGGGGGCGTAGGCCCCTCAGCCAACGGTTCCCCTCCGCCTGGTCCTCGATCGCCTATTGTCCTATTGACCACTAGAACATGTAATTCTTGTCCCTCAGGTCCTTAGTGGCCACCAGGATCTTGCCCGCCTCCTCCTTCATGGGGACGTAGCTGGGCCAACAACCGCCCTGGATGTTCTCGGTTCCTATCCCGTCGGTGGCGTACTCATTGCCGCAGTTGTTGCACTTCATGTTGGTCCCTGCCTGGCGGTAGCCCTTCTTCGCGCTGTAGCACACGTCGCAAGCGTCCAGGGCGATCCGGACCTTGCCATCCGTGCCCC
>JAUVEQ010000319.1 GCA_030594725.1 Methanobacteriota archaeon | reverse complement strand
ACCCTGCTGTACGCGACTGCGGCGACCACCGTCAAGGCGATCGAGAAGATGGTTATCCATGCGGCTAGAACGTTCAGGTAGTCAGACATATACCACGCCCTCCTGTGGGTTGGTATGGGATAGGTTGGTTATGGAGATTACCACCTGATTTCCACCACGATGAAGGGCTACTGGTCGAAGAACTCGTCGAGGGCGCGATAGAACGCCAGCTCCCGCTTCCGCTGGGGCTCCTCGTCATCCAGGGTCCTCTCGGCCTTGGCCTCCAGCGCCTCGGTCTCCCCCAGGTCCAGCCAAACTCCCTTGCAGGAGGTGCACACGTCCACCTCCACGCCCCAGTCCTCGCGGACCCTCATCCTTCCCCCGCAACGGGGGCAGGCCATCGGGCCAATGATCCCCTTGATGGGCTCCTCGGTGAGGGCGTTGGCGATCTTCCGGTCCTTGATGACCGCTGCCAGCTCCCCCCGGTCGTACCAGGTGCCCCCGCACTTGGAACACACGTCTATCTTGACATCGGGACCGAGCCTCTCGACCGTCTCCTCCTTGAGGGGGATGGCGCATCGTGGACAATCGATGGGCCCTTCCTCTACATCACCGGACGGCGACATGTGGATATACAGGTCGCTCCGGGGTAATCAATCCTTAGGTCCGGTTCGTGACCGCACCCGTGGTGTGCCCGGACCATCGAAGGGCCCTGGGTCCGGCGGCCGTCGGCTCAACGCATATGCCCGGTCAAGAGGGAGTAGAAGACTGCGTCGCCAGCGTAGTCCGAGGTCTGGCCGTGCCTTTCCCAGTCGAGCTTGGCCTTCAAGGCCCTCTCCTCGCCCAGGTCCAGCCAGACGCCCGTGCAAGAGGTGCAGCTGTCCACCTCCACCTCGCCCTCGGAGCGCGTCACCATCTCGCCGCCGCAACGCGGACAGGCGAGGGATGACTTCTTCCCGGAGGAGGGGAACGAGACCAGTCTCTCGTGAAGGCTCCTGTCCTCCAGCACCTTGGCCAGCTCGCCCTTGTCGTACCAGGTGCCAGTGCAGCTGGGGCAGACATCGATGAGGACGTTCGGACCGAACTGCTTCACGGATTCAGGCTTGAGTTCGACGGAGCACCTTGGGCAATCGATCGGCTCCTCCCCACGTTTCCGAAATAGTGGCATGGAGGTTCGAATAGGGAAACCCTAGGATTTCTATTCTTCCGTGGTCGGAGGCTTTACTCTACCCACTCCTGCCAGCCCTCAGGCTTGGTCTCATCCGCCGTTGAGGTGGCAGGCTGGACCGGTGGAGAAGGGGATGCAGGGGGTGCAGGTGGTGCGGGGGGTGCAGGGGAGAGTATCTGGGGAGGCGTGCTCACGGAGGTCGTTTCCAGGGGCTCGCCTTCCATCTCGTTGTCCTCGCCCTTTTCTACATCCTCTTCTAATCCCTCCCCCTCCTCCTCATCTTCCTTGCCGCCACGGGAGCGGAGGGCGGTGACCACTGCCACAGCGGCCATGGCGGCCACGCCGTACAGGAGGGGGTCGAACACGGCGGTCCACTCCTCCGGTATGCCGGGGAAGCCGGACTCGTAGATGCCCAGGCTGGGGTCGTGGAAGATGTACGCCGTCTCCACCTCGTAGGGGTAGCTGAGGAAGAGGAGCATCCGCCCGTCGGTGACAAGGTAGGCCGCCAGCACGTCGGCGACCTCCTCGGTGCCGTCGGACCTGGTGACCTCCGCCTTCTTGATCCAAGAGTAGAATGCCGGGGTCGCGGTCGCCTTGCGGAACTCGATGGACTGCTTGAGGGCCTCGGTCTCCCTGTACCTCCTGAGCTCGTCGGGGGTGGGAGCCTCGGTATCCTCCTCGGTGGTCTTGGGAAGGTAGGTGCTACGGTCGTCCTTGAGGGTCTGCTCGATGGTGAGGAAGTCGATGCCCTCGACAGGGGTGAGCACGTCGATGTGCACATCGACCTTGAGCTCGGCGCCGCCCAGGATGCTGTACGTGCCCACCTCGTCGGTGCGGGTCACGTCCTTGCTGGACAGGGTGAACACCAGGGTGATCTCTGCGAAGTCCTCGATGGTGAACACCGGTCGGGCAAGCTCGGCGGCCAGGGGGTCGTTCTCCACTAGGTCCACCGTGGCCGAGAGGGATACGGTGGCGATGCGGCCCGTCTCGGGATCCTCCTCGAGGAAGACGTCGGAGAGGTCCCAATCGTACGCCCACAGGGGCGAGGTGTAGGCGATCTCGTTGCCCTGGGGCGCTCCGTCGTCGTTGATGTCGGAGAAGGCCAGGAGCCGGGTGTATGTGACGCGGAAGAGGGCGGTGCGCCCGTCGTCGTCGGTCATGTAGAACGTGAGGTCGGGCTTGTCGCGGTCGACACGCACCACCATGATGCCGGTCCTCAGCAGCATGAAGTCCAGGTCCTCGACGGGTTGGGGGGCCTTCCGGTCCACCTGGACCTTGGGTGGTTGGAACATCTTGTAGCTGTACTCGGAGGTCACGTGCTTCGCCGTCATGGGATGCTCCAACGTGGTGTCGTTCCACGCGATGCCCGCGCCCGTCACCTGGACGATCGATGTGAAGCTGCCTCTGACCCCGGAGGAGTGGATGGCCTGACCTGGGAACGTCATGATGATCACGCGATCCCCCGTGTCCATCCATCCCTCGACCCTCGCGTAGGATATCTCCTGGTTGTCATGGTAGAGGATAGCAAAGGCGGTGTAGGTCCCGGGCGTGTTCACCTTGACGTTGTAGGTGACCCGCAGCCCCTCGAACAGATCGCTGCCGGGTGAGGTCACGCCCTCGTCGGAGTGCTCCCTGGCGAACACGAGGGGGGGGAGGGGATGAACGAACATGTCGGCCGTGGCCTTGAGGGTCGTGAACTTGAAGATGGTGCCGATGGCTGGCTTGGGCCCGTAGGCCAGGACGTAGACGTCGTAGGCCCCGTCGTAGCCCCAGGCGTTGAGCAGCCTGCCGTCGAACTCGAACAACGCCCACGCCTCGCCGGGTTCCAGCGTCCAGGTCATTGTGGCCTTCGCGGCCTTGCTGGCCGCCAGCAGGCGCTCGAAGTGCTGGAGGACCTGGGTATCGGGATCGTAGCCGATGGTGCCCTGGGGGCCCAGCACGGCCGTGAGGGTGTACTCGCCGGGTATCTTTACGTCCAGCTTGACCGCCACGCGGAGCGCCTCTGCAAGGTCGTCGTTGTCCCGGTCCACCAGGCTCTCGCGATGCTCGTTGGCGTAGATGCCCCGGAGAAGGGGCATCTCCCAGCTCTCGGTGTCCATGACGGAAATCGACTCGGTGTGACCCTTGCCGGGGAAGGCCCCCTTGTACACGTGGACAGTGAAGGTGATCTTGCTGGCCTGCCTGAGATGAGCCCCGGAGACCCACATGGGCACCTCGTTCACGCCCGCTTCCAGCTGCGACCAGTTCGTCATGGAATAGGTCCTGGGCCTGGCCTCCACGTCGCTGGAGACGGGGCTCTCCCAGCTGTAGTACATGAGGACCCGGTACAGGCCTGGTGTGGTGGTCTCGATGATGACGGGGACCTGGAGGATCTCGTAGAGGCCGTTGCCATCGAAGTCCAGGGGCAGCATGTCGCCGAAGCCGGTGACCTGGGCACCCGAGTAGACCCCCTCGAACTCCCGGGCCTCGAAGTACCCGAGGGTCTCCCGATATGTCGAGAGCAGTTCGTTGGTGGCGGGATCCAGCACATCGACCTGGGCCACCAGGTAACCGCTGTACTCCCGGCTCCGGATCTTCCAGCCCTCGAAGAAGTTCTCGAAGTGGACTATCGTGTTCGCCTCGTCGATGTGCTGTGATTCGGCCGAGGAGAGCCACCAGCTCCCGTCAGCCGGGGTCAGCTTGAATTGGACGGTGTAATCTCCGGCTCTGGTGAAGTTCACCTTGGCTACGACCTGAATTCCGTCGTAAAGCTCGTCCCCGTCCTGGTC
>JAUVEQ010000038.1 GCA_030594725.1 Methanobacteriota archaeon | reverse complement strand
GATCAAGCTGACCTGGGACGACCACACCTCCAAGGGAGACGACATCAGCAAGATGGCCATCGAGATGTGGAACGGCACCGGCTGGGAGGAGGTCATCAAGGTCACGAAGAACGCCAAGGAGTATATCGTCGAGGGCCTCGAGGACGGACAGTCCTACAGCTTCCGCATCCTGGCGTTCGACGGCGGGGTCCAGCAATACTCCGAACCCTCGGACGTTGCCATAGGCGTCCCCGGTGACACCAAGCCACCGGCGAAGGTCATGGGCATCATGGCCATCGAGGACCGGGACCTCATGGGCATCAACGTCTCGTGGGACCCAAGCGACGACGACGTTGTCAACTACGAGGTATGGTCCAACAAGACCGGCACCTGGGCGGTCCTTGCCAACGTGTCGGCCCCGATCATCAACTACGTGGACACCGACGTGGACGACGGACCAAGGTACTACTACAAGGTCAGGGCCTGGGACGAGGTGCCCCTGGTGGGCGAGTTCTCCAGGATAGTCTTCGGGGTCCTGTATGACCTCGAACCCCCGGTGATACCCGAGAACCTCCAGGTGCACATCGTGCCCGTCGGGCGAGCCCTAGAGCTCACATGGGACCTCAACGACGACGACACAGTCGCCTACTCCATAGAGAGCAACGAGACAGGACCGTGGTTGGAGATCGCCCTGGTCACCAGATCGGTGGACAGCTACGTGGACACGGGCCTCACCGACGGAACGAGGTACTACTACAGGTTGCGCGCAAAGGACGAGTCGAACAACTTCTCCAACTACACTGCCGCGGCCTCTGGAGTGCCCGTGGACTCGGAGCCCCCGATGGCCCCCATGGGCCTGGAGGTGACCCCCCGCTCCGTGGGGAACATCCTGAGGTTGACCTGGATACTCAACGACGACGACACCGTGGGTTACAACATCTACATCTTCGACACCGGCGCCTCCGATTGGGAACTCTTGACCACCGTGGCCGAGAATGTGAACCAGTACGAGGTGGGCGACCTGGAGAACGGCGTCACCTACCGCATCCGCATCAAGGCCTTCGACCTGGCGGAGCGGCTATCCGACTGGTCGAACGAGGCGACCGGCATTCCGGCCGACACCCATCCACCCAACATCCCCCAGGGCCTGGAGGCCGAGCTCGACCCCAACGGCGGGGCCGTCAACCTGAGCTGGGACCCCAACAACGACGACACCGTGGAATACAACGTCCTCGTGTGGAGCGGCAGCGCATGGATCGAGATCGCCACGGTCACCCATCCCCAGACCTGGCACTTCATCGATGGCCTGGTCAACAACCAGCCCTATGCATACGTGGTCCGGGCCGTGGACGAGGCGGACAACGAGTCCCCCAACTCCCAGCGCGTTGACGTCATCCCCAAGGACACTGTGAAGCCCGAACCGCCGGTGTTCGTCGACATGCCCCTCGTGACCAACCAGAAGGACCAGGTCCTCACCGGTTACAGCGATCCCCACGCCACGATCATCACGTACCTCAACCTCTACCCCCAGGACCCCGTGGTCTGCGACGCCGAGGGCAACTTCCAGGTGACCGTGAGGCTCAAGAACGGGCCGAACGAGGTGTTCGCCGAGGCAGTGGACGACGCTGGGACGTCGGACCCCAGCATCCGACACACCATCAGGGTGGACCTGGACGGACCCCTGGTCGAGTCCACCGAACCCGCCGACGGTACCAAGGGCCTGGGGCGCCTGAACTTCACCTGGGAGGTGTACTTCAACGAGGAGGTCAAGATGGGCTCGATCAAGGCCTACCTGGCCAAGGGCAGGGTCGCCCACACTGACCTGGTCGCGAACATCGACCTTCCCACGAACATCATTCCCGTCCTCAAGGAGTACAACAACGTCCGGTCCATCGCCACCTTCGAGGTGATGGAGGAACTCCAGAGCGGTTCCACCTACAGCATCCTCATCTACGAGGTCGAGGACATGGCGGGCAATCCGCTGGACCATCCCCTCAACGCCTACTCCTTCTACATCGAGACCACCACAACTGGCGGTGGAGGGGGAGGAGACGATGGTGACGACGAAGGCCTGGGCTCGATCGCGCTCTACGCTGGAGCCGGCATCGCCATCCTCATCGTCATCATCATAGCCGTCTTCCTGGTGAGCCGATCGGGCACTCGGGAGGAGATCGAGGTTGACAGGTCCATCATGGCCGCACCCTTGCCGGAACAGACCCCCGAGCAGATGAGGCCCAACATCGATGCACTGTACGCCGAGGCCTACGATGAGCGGAGCGAGGCCGACACCGAACACCACGAGGTGGAGGGCGGTTTCGGAGAATGGCTCTCCGAGCAGGAAAGGTCCTCCGAGGAGGCCGACGTCGAGGCCAAGCGTCTCATGGCGGAGATGGCAGAGGGTGCCCCTCCGCCCGAGGACACGGGCCCCATCGAGATGGTCCCACCTGGCCTGGTGGAGGAGCGGGCCGAGCCCGCCTACCACATGGACAGCCCCGAAACGGACGCCGAGGCGGAGGCCGAACCGGACACCGAGGAGGCCGGGACCGAGGAGGATGCGGAGGAGGAGTCCGAGGAAGAGGACGAGGACGATGCCGCTGCACTCCTGGACGAGCTGGACGAGGAGCTGTCCAAGGGCGACGATAAAAAGGAGTGAGCCACGGACCGGTCCCTTGCAGCCACCTCCCCGGACCCACGACCAGGCCTCCCTGCCAGAGGCACGTCGGAGCAGCACAGGAGCTATCTAAGATGGAGGGCATCATAGTCCACGGAGGGGCATGGGCCATCCCCGACAGGATGGTCGAGGCCCACCTGGAGGGCTGCCGCGCGGCCGCCGAGGAGGGCGGTCGCATCCTCGAAGGAGGAGGTACAGCCATGGATGCCGTGGAGGCCGCCGTCCGGGTGATGGAGGAGGACAGCACCTTCGACGCGGGTCGAGGCTCGTTCCTGAACAGGGAGGGCGTCATCGAGATGGACGCGATCATCATGGACGGCTCGGTCCTCAAGGCGGGATCGGTCGCGGCCGTGCGCAACATCCTCCATCCCGTGACCCTGGCCCGGAAGGTAATGGAGCACACCGACCACGTCATGCTGGTCGGCGAGGGGGCCAACATCTTCGCCGCTGAAGTGGGCATCGAGGCCACACCCGAGGAGGAGCTCCTGGTCGGGCGGGAGCTTGAGCGGTGGAAGGTCCTGCGGCAGGACCCCAAGTTCCGAGCACGGGTCATCTTCGAACCCCCCAGGTCGACCCACTCATGGGACACACCGGGGGACACTGTGGGCGCCGCGGCCCTGGACATGAACGGTGACATGGCAGCGGCCACCTCAACGGGAGGCACTCCCAAGAAGCGCATGGGTCGCGTCGGTGACTCTCCCCTGGTGGGCGCGGGCGCGTACGCCGACAACCTTACTGGGGCGGTGTCCGCCACCGGGTGGGGGGAGCCCATAATCCTGAGCTGCCTCAGTCGAAGGGTCCTCGAGTTCATCGAGCGGGGGATGGCACCGTCGGCGGCGGCGGGAGCGGCCCTCGGGGAGATGCTGGACCGCCACGAGGGACGGGGAGGTGTGATCCTCGTCGCTCCAGATGGCACCATGACCGCGGATTTCAACACCCCCAGGATGGCGTACGCCGTCTGGAGGCCCGGTGGAGAGGGCGTTATGGCCCTCATAGACGAGCCAACCCGGCCAAGACTGGCTACCCGTTGACGGGGTAAAACCCCAAACCATAAATTGTAAATAGAGTCAGCCGCTTCATGAGAACGGGTAGTCATATGACTGGCCAGTCATCAAGCAGGATAGGCATCTCCATCGGTCTAGGACTGCTGTTCATAATAGTGCTTGCGATGGTCATCGCCCCTGAGGATGTGGACGCTCAGACCGCTCCACCCACTGGTGCCGGGGACTGGAACATATACGATGTCACCACCATCTCCAACCAGCGGATCACGCTCCAGGGAAACCTCAACGTTTACAGCGGTGGCAAGCTGACCCTCACCAACGTGGACCTCATCATGGCCCATGCCAGCTTCGGCGGCAAGGTGATCCGTGTGAGGAACAACGCCCAGTTGGTCTTCGATGGTGGCTCCATCAGCCACAGCGGTGCGACCAGCACCTACAAGTTCATCGTCGACGGCGGGGCCACGGTCACCATGGACGGTGTAGAGGTGTCGGACCTGTGGCAAAACCCATCCACCCCCTCCAGCGCGCTGCAGGGTGGGATGCAGATCCAGTCGAACAGCGTGACCATCACCGAATGCACCTTCAAGGACAATGACCGGGTGGCAATGGTGATCACCAGCGCCAGTCCGACCATCAAGAACAGCACCTTCACGAGGTCGGCGTACTTCACCTACTACAAGACCTCGAACTACGTCTACCGGGAGGCCTTCGGCATCGTGGTCATAGATGGAGCGCCTAGGATAGAGGGGTGCCTCTTCACGGAGCTGGGCGATTACAGCACCGCCTTCACCGACGCGGGCTCGTACAGCTATACCTACCTCCGGCTCAACGGCATGGGCATCTACTCCGTGCGCGGCTCTCCCAAGATCACCGATTGCCTCTTCACCGATATAGGCAGGATGCACACCTCCTCTTCCGTGTACATGTACGTGCCCTCCGTGGGCAGGTACGTGTACTTCTACTTCTGGAGCCAGGACTACAGGGGCTGCATCAAGGCCCAAGACCCCCTGGCCCTCGAGGTAACCGGCTGCAACTTCAGCTACAACTACCAGGGCTACTACTACTACACCAGTCAGGCCTATGGCGTGTACCAGTCCGGTGGCTCCTCCACCATCAGGGAGAACATCTGGTGGTCCAACGGCGGAGGCGGCGTGGCGGTATTCGCCGGCAACGTCATCATGCGGGACAACGAGATGTACGACTTCTACTACTACGCGCTGTACATCAACGGCCGGGGCACGATAACGGTCATCAACAACATCTTCAACGGCACCGCGGAGGCCCGGAACATCCGGAACGAGGTCGGGGTCTACATAAGTCAGGGAAGCGGCAACATCGATATCCGGAACATCAAAATAACCTTCTGCCAGCGGGCCATCTACGTCAGCGACACCCCCAATGCCAAGTTCTACGACATCTACATAAACAACTGCTCGAAGAAGGTGTACGCGAACTCGGCCACCGTCTCGTGCTACAACGTCACCGTCTCCCGGGCCGACATCGAGCTGGGCTGGAACTCGGCGGAGGTCAACATCTACTACAAGCTGACGGTGCTCGTGACGTGGCAGAACGGCTCCCCCGTGCCCGCCGCCATCGTCCAGATATTCAACGAGTCCGACGGCCTGCTCAAGGCCAACCAGGCCAACGCCACAGGCGTGATGCCACCCCTTACCATGCTCCAGACGAAGCTGTCGGGCACCTCCAACAACCAGGTCTCGATAGTCAACAGCCCCCTCAAGATATCGGCCTACGCCAATGCGATCGAGTCCGAGATGTACACCGTCACCTACGACAAGAACACCTTCTTCCAGTGCATCCTGGAGGACACGCTTACCCCCAACGTGGAGATATACGGGCCCTTCAAGGACCATGCCCAGAACACCACCACGCTGCGCCTGTACGGGATCGCGGTGGATGTGGGCTCTGGCCTGGACGGCGTGGAGGTCTCGGCGGACGACGGGGACACCTGGAAGCGAGCCAACGGGAGCCTCACGTGGAACCTCTCCATGGACCTGCCCGAGGGCGTATACGACATGCAGGTGCGAGGCGTCGACCTGGCCGGGGCCATGTCCCTCTACACCATCAGGAACGTCACCATCGACCTGACCAGGCCATGGCTCATAATCACCTCTCCCAAGGAACAGTTCATCTACACGAACCAGACCACGGTCACGATAATAGGCCAGGCGGAGATCGGTGCCGCCGTGTTCCTGAACGGTGAGGCTCTGAACACCCAGGGCGGTTCGTTCTTCACACAGATCTCCGACCAGCAGGAGGGCCTCAACACCTACGAGGTGATGGCCGTCGATCACGTCGGCAACCGCAATATATCTCTGATCAGCATCTTCCAGGACATCACCCCGCCCATCCTCTTGGTGGAGCACCCGCCAGAGGACCTGGTCACCAACGACCGGGTCCTGGAGATCTCGGGCCTCACCGAGATGGGCGTGCTCGTCAGGATCAACAACCTCATCGTGCAGGTGGAGAACGGCCTGTTCACCATGCCCATGACCCTCCAGGAGGGCGTGAACAAGATCACCATCCAGGCCGTCGACCTGGCCAAGAACCACAAGGTGGTCAGGTTCGAGGTAATCTACGATGTCACCCCGCCGGATGTGGAGATGGTCTACCCCGTCAGGGACGAGGCCGTCAACCACTCGACCGTGCTCGTCTCGGGCAATGTCGATGCCGACGTGGCGGAGGTCAGGGTCAACCAGGTGCCGTTGCCCATCAGGTTCGGTTCCTTCTCCAAGAGCTACAAGCTGAGCGAGGGCGAGAACCTGATCCTCGTCGAGGTCACCGACAGGGCGGGCAACTCCATCTCCCGGAGGTACACCCTCCTGCTCGACACATCGTCGCCAGTGCTTGTACTGGACGGTCCGATCGACGGGACCTACTCCACCGAGGAGACCGTGCGGGTGTCAGGACGCGTGGACGTGGGCGCCATGGTGACGGTCAACGACGAGGAGGTGGAGGTCTCGGGCGGCTTCTTCGCCTACGACGCCCCCCTGGCCGAGACACCCCCCGGAGGCGATCCCAACCTGCTGGTGATCGTCGCCTACGACGAGGTGGGCAACACGGCCGTCGAGAAGGTGAGGGTGTACCGCGACACCCGCGCGCCGGAGTTCGCCGTGTACGAGACCTCACCATCGATCACCAGCGACTTCACCAACATAACCGGCCTCGTGGTGGATGTGGACGATGTCCTGACGATGACGATAAACGAGATCCCGATCCAGCCCAACTCCAAGGGCTACTTCGCGGCGTACGTTCCCCTCCAGATGGGAGAGAACGTCTTCGTGATCCAGGCCACGGACGTGGCCGGCAACACACACGAGGAGCAGGTCACCATCGACAGGACCAAGCTGGAGGTCTCTGACACGGGCATCATGGGCCTGGGTGACAGCAGCTGGATGATGATGGTGCTCTTCCTCGTCATCGGTCTCGCGGCCGGCCTGATGCTACTGTACATACTGGAGAGACGCAAGGGGGTGCCCCAATGAGGAACCTTACCATCGTGACATTGATAGCCCTCATGGCAACCCTGGTGGTGCTTGGAGCCACCGTCGTCGCCCAGACCGACCCGCCATCGAGTGGTGACTGGATAGTCGAAGACAACACCTTCTGGGGCAGCGACCTTACCCTGGCGGCCAACATATCTGTCAACAACAGCGGTTCGCTGAAATTGGACAACATGACCCTCACCATGGACTCGTCCATCGATGGCCTGCTCATCATCTACGTGGAGGCTGGCTCCTCACTGGAGCTCTCCAACGTGAACCTCAAGGCATCTGACGCGGACGCCCATTACTGGTTCGAGGCCCAGGGCCAGCTGGTCATCATCGACTCCGACGTACGGGACGTGGCCGCCAACGGGTTCAAGTGGGACGCCTGGGACGACATCGCCGGCGGCGTGCAGATCTACAACTCCTCCTCCAGGCTCATCGACTCCAAGTTCCACCACAGCCAGCGCATCAACGTGTTCGTGAGCGACGCGAACCCCGAGATCATCGGCTGCGAGTTCTCCAACGCCGAGTACATGAACACCTACAATGTCTACCAGTACAGCTACTACTTCGGATACCAGTACATCTACGCTTGGTACGTGGATGCCACCGGCCTCTTCTTGGAGAACTCCGACCCGAACATCACCGATTGCGTCTTCTCCAACAACGGTCAACGGTCCACCGCCTACCCGTTCTACACCACCTCTTACTACTACAACGGCGTCATGACCTTCGGCAGGGGCATACTCGCCTACAGCTCGTCGCCCAACATCACCGGGTGCGACTTCCTGACCAACGGCGACCAGCCCGCGGACAGGTTGGTCGAAAGCGTCCAGCAGATCTTCTACGAGCAGTTCTTCTATGACAGCGTCCCCGAGGGCGGTCTGGTGTGCGTGGGCACGAGGAGCCATCCCATCATATTGGATTCCCTCTTCGAGACCAATGACCTGTTCGGGATATACGGGATCGAAGGAGGTTACCCCGAGCTGGTGGACCGATGCGTGATCTCGGGCAACCGTTACCTCCGTGATACCAGTGTCCTCAGTCCCTCTGGTGGCATCTACATCTCATCAGGTGGCGGCAAGATGACCGTGGCCAACACCACGGCCAGTGGAAACCTGGTGCTTGCCAACATCTGGGTCCAGGAGACCTCCCTGAATCTCATCAACTACACGAACACCAACAATGTTGTGAGCAATGCCTACAATATCTACGTGGGTGATGGCACCCACAGGATCGAGGACTCCTTCCTCGACGGCCGTCCAGGCCTGGGCATGAACCTCTACGTCAGCTACGGCCGGAACCAACCGCCCAGGGTCAGGATACTCGAATCGGAGCTGGTGGGAGCCAACTACGGGATCTACGTGACCAACTGGAACGGAGCTCACGTCTACCTTGCCAACTCCACCATTCGCAACGCCGTCCAGGCCACCTTCTACCTGCAGAACACCGCGGTGGACTGCGTCAACTGCAGCCTTCCCAACCTGCGCATCCAGAGCTACTCGTACAGCGGGGGCTCGACGGTGCGCATCATGTACTACGTGGAGATCGAGGTGACGTGGCAGAACCACCTCCCGATACCGGGTGCATTCGTCCAGGTGTTCAACAAGACCGAGGCCTTCGTCTACGGCGGCATCGCCGACGAGAACGGCACCGTCGGCACCCTCGTCCTGACATCCAAGACGATCTACGTCTCCCAGGGCTCCCAGTCCGAGGTGTCCAACACACCCCTGTACATCAAGGCGTACAACGCGGGGCTCGAGTCCTCCACGAAGGGCAAGGAGTTCGTGTTCATAACGAACCTGGACGTGCGCATAATCATCGATGACTACGTGCCACCCACGATCTACGTCTTCACACCCAATCCGGGCCATGCCCAGGATACGACCACCCTCGAGGTCAGGGGGATGTGTACCGACGTGGGCGCCGGCATCAACCGGACCGAGGTCTCCCTGGACCGCGAGGAGTGGATCCTGGCGGGAGGTCGGGAGCAGACCTGGGCCGCCACCCTGGAACTCACCGAGGGCGTCCACACCATCTACTTCAGGGCGTGGGACGAGGCCGGCAACCCCCAAGAGGAGGAGGTCAAGAACGTCGAGATAGACCTGACACCACCAGACCTCCAGGTGCTTGACCCCGTGAAGGAGACCTGGTTCACCAACGAGGAGAACTACACCATACGCGGGCGGGTGTTCGGTCAGGTGAGCCTCGTCATCAACCGACAGGAAGTGGTCGTTATGCCCGACGGCACCTGGGAGACGACCCAGGACATCCACAGCGGCTCCAACGAGTTCCTGATCGTGGCGACGGACCACGTGGGGAACACCCTCGAGATCATCAAGGCGATCGTGCGCGACAGCACGGTGCCCAAGCTCATCCTCACCAGTCCGGAGGATGACATCTGGACCAACATATCCCAGGTGGAGGTCAAGGGGATAACCGAGCTGGGGGCCATCATCCGGGTGAACGGGGAACCGATACCCACCTTCGATGGTCGGTTCGCCAGCACCATCTACCTGACCGAGGGCCTGAACCAGGTCATCGTTGAGGCCGTGGACAAGGCGAACAACGTCGAGATGGAGGTACGCAACGTCCACCTGGACAGCATCCCGCCCCTGCTTCGCGTCGAGACCCCCCAGGGCGACATCCTGACCAGCGAGCGCTACCTGGCCATCCGGGGCACCATCGATGACCCGACGATCGAGATGGTCATAATAAACGGGCTGCTGGTGGATGTTGTGGACCAGACCTTCTCTAAGGACTTCAGGCTGGACGAGGGCGTCAATCCCATATCCATCGAGGCCTGGGACAACGCCCGGAACTACGTGGCCCGCCGTTACCTCATCACCCTGGACACCACGCCTCCCCAGCTGGAGCTGGAGGAGCCGGACCTGTACCTGGAGACGCGGGACCCCACGGTGCGCATCCGGGGCCACGTCGAGGCCGACGTGGACCTGGAGATCTGGGGCGAACCCCAGCACGATACATTCGACATGATCTACCTGGTGCGGTTGGAGAACATCTTCCGCTACGACGAGTACCCCCTGGTGCGGGGCCTCAACACGATACACATCCTGGCCAGGGACGGCGTGGGCAACGTCGAGGAGATAGTGCTCCAGGTGGAACACGACCTGGAACCCCCGGTCATGACGCTCAGGCCCACCGCGGATCGCACGCCCAACGAGATAGTCGAGGTGAGCGGTATCCTGACGGACGGGTCCGAAGTGAGGATCAACGGGATCCCCGTCGTGCTCGGCCTCAGTGGCGAGTTCACCGAGGCGGTGCACCTGCAGAAGGGCAAGAACCAGATCCGCGTCGTTGCCTTAGACATGGCCGGCAACAGCGTCACCCAGCTGGTCAACGTGACCCGTTATGACGAGGAACCGGAGCCCGTCGGCATAATGGATGCTGGCATGGGCCTGTCCATCGCCCTGATGATCGGCATGCTGGTCATCGGATTGGCGGTGGTCTATCCCGGGATCCGCAACAGGACCGGGAGGCCCGACGATGAAGAGATCATCGAGACGGAAGGCCCGCTCCACGCCACCCCCGCCTGGGGTTCGGGACATGGTATCCCACCGATCCCGCCAGAACCCATCGAGCCGGAGGCCCCGTCCCCCGAGCCCGGGCCCCAACCCGAGCCGGAACCGACCCGCAGACCCCTTCCCCCACCGCCACCGGAATGGCAGGGAGACCAGGGACAGGACCAGGGACCGTCCCCCGAGCAGGTTCCCGAGCAGGCACCCGAGCAGGGCGTTCCGCCCAAGCCTCCCTGGAGATAGGCATCGGATAAACAGGGGAGACGAACGTTTCGATAACTCCCCCAAAGTGACCTCCGAGGGCTTGGTTGGACGGAGGGCCAGTACCTCCGCTGGCGCGTCAACGTCAACCAAAGTTATTTATACAAACCCACCGGTTTGCGGATTAGTGGTCACTATGAGGTTTCCCCACTGGCCCTATCTTATTATCGCTATGGCGCTCGCGGTCCTAGCCCTCGCATCGACCGCCTCCGCACTCGACGTCCCCGGTAACATGGACATCTCGGGTCACACCGCATTGGCCTCGGATAGCCTGTACGTAAGAGGCAACATCACGGTGTACTCCGGCGGATGGTTGGAACTCACGAACATCGACATAATCATGAACTGCTCCGAGGACGGGGAGTTCGCCATACGTGTGAACAACGGTGGCAAGCTGACAATGGACGGTGGTTCGATATCAGCGTACGAACCCATGTACCGTTACGAGGTCGTCCTGAGCGGCCAGGCGAACCTGGAAGGCATTACGGTGACAGATACCTGGGGCCAGGGTCAGTCCTTCGACGCCTCCACCGGGAACCCGCCGAGCCTTGTGGGCCTGAAGGGCGGCATACAGATCTACTCCGACAACGTGTACATCGGGAACAGCACCCTGAGCGACGGGCTGCTGTGCATGGTGTACGTGAGCGGGTCCACTCCCAAGCTCTACGGCAACACCATCCGCGACGTGATCTACGACGTTCGTCCCTACTACCAGTCGACCTCCAACATCTCCACCACCCGATGGACGGCAATGGCCTTCGGCGTGCTGATGGACAACGGGGCGGCCAGGCTCGATAGCAACGTGTTCACCGACATCGGTGTGTTCACCACGATGAGCGGGGTCTACTACAGGGACTCGGCGGTCAACATCAACGATTACCAGACCATCGCCGCCGCCGTGGGCGCCCGCATGACACGACTGGACATGGAGAGCAACACCATCATCAAGACCGGCGTGCTCACCAGCGGCACCCTCACCTTCGACGATGGTGGCAACACCGTCAACCAGAGGTTCTACCGGTATCATGTGGCCGGTGTCTACTCCTACCAGGGCGTGGGCGCCAGCATGGAGAACAACGACATCACCACCTCGAACGTCGGACTGTACGTCATCGTCAGCGGGGCCGCGACGGGCGGGCTGATGAACTTCGACATCATCATCGACAACGTCCTCAGCAGCAACGCCAAGGGCGGGGCGATGTTCGTGCTCAACACCGTCTCCCGCGATTGCACGATAAATGTCTCGGACAGCGACTTCGACGACAACGGCGAGGGTTCGATATCCGGCACCGACGACTGCGGCCTCGTCATCACCGCCCAGGGCGGTAGCGGCGACCTCACCGTCATCATGGAGAAGAACAACTTCAGGCGCAACCACGCCCGGGGCGTCTACATCGACGTCCAGATATGGAGCGGGGACGTGCTCGTGTTGGTCGACGGGTCCGTCACCTACTCCGACAACATGGGCGCTGGACTGCATGTCAACGCCAACCTGCTCAGTGGCGACCTGACCTTCATGATGCACAACACCACCGCCACCGGGAACGACCCCGAGGCGACCATGGACGAGGGCGCGATCTCCCTGGTCGGCAACTCGCTGACGGCCAGGCTCGATATCAGCGTCTTCGATTGCACCATATCCGACAACAGGGGCAACGGCATGGGCATCAACATGGGCGGGACCATGGCGGTCAACACGGCGACCAGCACCAACTACATCTTCCGCAACAGCCAGTTCAACCTGAACGACGGATACGGCATCTACATCTT
>JAUVEQ010000187.1 GCA_030594725.1 Methanobacteriota archaeon | reverse complement strand
ACCCTGGTCACCCCCTCCGCGGGCAGGTCCTGGACGGTCACGTCGTGGTTGACGCCGTCTATCGAGAACCTCACCCTCAGGTTGGATATGTCGGTGTTGCTCCGCAGGTTGGTGATGCGGGCGACGATCGTGCTGTCCTCGTCCGCGACGAGGCGTTGGTTCGTCCCGTCCACGACGGTCCCGTCCGCCAGCTGGTACTCGATGCCGAGCACCGCTATGTCGGGGATGACCACGGTGGTCACACTGCGCGCGTCGTCGTAGCTGGTGGGCTCGCTCAGGGACTCGACGTTCAGGAACACCGTGTAGGATTCTCCCTCGGAAGCCTCGAAGGGGGCCGACACCGACAGGGAGATCTCCTTAGAACCCTCGGGGTCCAGGGCGTTTATCTGGGTCGGGAAGACGTTCACGCCCCAGTCCGGATCGGGGTTGGGCTCGATCACCTCGACGCTGAAGCTGTCAACGGAGTTGCCGATGTTGGTGGCGTTGAACTTGTACACGATGGCGTCCCCTGGGGCGACGTTACCCCTGGCCTCTCCCGGCGAGAGGTAGATGCCGTAATCGCCCAGGATCACTGTCGTCAGTACGACCGAATCGTTGTTCCTGGTCTCGTTCTGGGAGGTGGCCGTGATGGTGATCGGATACTCTCCGGCCGCGGTGCCGTGCTCCGTCTTGACCTCCACGTCCACGGTGGCGGAGTCGGAGGAGCCTCCGGCGGGACCAAGGAGGAAGCTCACTGGATCTATCGTAACCGTCATGTCCTGTGGTGGGGCCGAGCTGGTGACCCGGATCCTGTTGGCGAACTGACCCAGGTTGGTCACCTCGCAGAAGAAGTGCCAGGTGGTGCCCCCAGCGATGATCGTCTCGTTGTTCTCGCACTCTATGGCAAGGCCGTACCGCGAGACGATGGTCACGACCTTCTGCGCCTCGTTGTTGTCCGTGCGCAGCTCCTCGATCTCGTCGAGGGGGTCCACTATCGCCTTGAGGACGTGGACGACCCGGCCGTAGAACTCGTGGTTGATCCGGGCGGAGTACGACGATCCCGCAACGATGGCATCGATGGTCGCATTGCCGGCCAGCTCGTCGCCGTCGTACAGCGATACGAGGACGTCCCGGGCATCGTCGTTGCCCACGTTGTGGACCAGAAGGTCTATGCCGACCTGCTCGCCCTCATCGGGTATCGGGTCGGTAAGGGTGATGTCCTCGGTGGAGATCTCCAGGTCCGGCAGCAGGAAGCTTATCGCCTGGGAGTTCACCACGACCTCGGGGAAGCCGTCAAGGTCCAGGTCGCCCACCGCGGGCGAGGTGGTCACAAGGGAGGCCGGGTATCCGTTGGTGGTAATGTCCCAGAGGAGGGTCCCGTTCTTTCCGGACAGGGCGTTCATGCGCCCGTTGTACTGGACCAGCAGAACATCGAGGATGTCGTCCTCGTCCGCATCCATCAGCACCGGGGAGGAGACGGCCCACTCGAAGTCGGGGCCCACGGTCTCGTCGATGATGGTACCCCAGCCGCGGGCGCCGTTGGCGCCCTTGAAGACGGAGATGTTGGTGTAGACCCGGGTGCTGAGGGGTAGGATGGCGGGCTTCCACGAGGCGACCACCACGTCCAGGGTCCCGTCGCCCTCCAGGTCAGCGACCGCGGGGGTGGCCAGGGCGATGTGGTCCAGGTCCCCGGAGCCGCCCAGGCTCTTGTTGTAGGCGATGGAGTTCCATGCCAGGTTCCCGTCCTTGAAGACGATGATGCGGCCTGTCGAGCCCTCGTAGGGCTGGATGATGATCAGCTCGTCGCCGTCGTCCTGGCCGTCCAGGTCCGCCGTGACCGGGGATGGCATGAAGGGTAGGATCGGCACGAGGGTGCCCGTCTCCAGGGTGAGCTCCATGGAGATACTCCTGATGAGAGAGCCCGTCGTGCCCCGCAGCGTGTACACGTGGAGCTCGTAGGGGGAGGCCGTTGTGTTGAGGGATGTGGCGACCACGTTCCGCTGGGCTCCGAGTCTGTAGACCGCTGGAGTGGAGATGGAGTTGCCTGATACGGTGCGGTTCCAGACCTCGACGCCGTAACGGGCGTTCATGCAGAACACGCCCTGGGACGTGCCCACAAGCAGCTCGTCGGTGCCGTTCGAGTTCAGGTCGTCAAGGACCAGGCTGGAGGCGGTTATCGCGCCGATGGGATCCGCGGTGGTGTTCCACATCTGCTCCCGGAGGGTGTTGTTCCCCCACCAGGTGAACCGCGTGCCGTTCCACCGGATGACGGGTTCGTAGGAGTACAGGACCCCGGCGCGGGTGGCGAGGATCATGTCCGTCCTTCCATCGTTGTCCACGTCACCCAGGGCTGGGGCGGCGGAGAAGGTCCCGGTGATATTGAGCAACCAGACGTCGTCCCCGTCCTCGCCCTCAACGATATGGACCTGGTTCGTTGTGGAGATGTACACAGCGCAGTGCAGCTCGCCGTCCCAGGTATGACTTGCGTTCTCCTCCATCACGTTGCCGGAGAAGTTGCCCATCAACGTCCCGATGCTCTGGGTGTTGGCCGTCCGTTCCCACTTGATGCCGGGATTCGCTATCCCCCTTTCGAAGGTATCGGCCTCTCCCGCGTGGGTCGCATCCCTGGCGAACATGGGCCACATGTGACCGTCATCGGACCCCGACCAGTCGACGGGTCGGGCGCCTCCTCCATCCCCCGCGGTCGCCAATATGGCGGGGAATGCGGAGGCCAGCATGAGTGCCACCATCAGCAAGGCTAGCAAACGCTCTCGAAAGTCGTTGGGTCCCATCCTTCCCACCTCTGACTAAGCTGGTTATGAGAGGGGACTGGCCTATATATAAGGGTTGCGCGACTGGCGGTACGGCCCTCGCCTACATGTAGGAAGAAGCATTAATATCAGCGAGGCCCAAAGGGGTGGAGAGGGGTGATTGGTTGAACATGAAGGTCTTGGCGGTCGTCGCCGTGGTGGCCATCCTGCTGCTGGCGACAGTCGTCTGGGTGGCAGTCCAGGGGTCCGACGACGAGGGGTTGGAGTCAGTGAGCGCGTTCGTGGACCTGACGGGAGACCAGGAGGCCTTCCTTGAGGACCATAGCTTCGTGGTGGTGGACGGGTCGGCCCTGGGATACGACAGCTTCGAGGTGGCCTACGACGACCTCAATGAGGACGACGTGCCCGTCATCGTCACCACCGACTGCATGCTGCATCAGTACCACGTCTTCTTCGACACCACACTCAAGTCCATCGAGGAGAGGCAGCTCTTCGGCCTGCTCGTCAACATGAGCCAGGACCTGATGGAGGAGGCGGAGGAGCAGTACACGATCATCGTGAACGATGGCTCGTCGATCAGGCACTACTCGGAACGGGTGGTCGCCTTCTTTGCCGTCCCTGTCAGAATCGCGGACCCAGACGCTATGATCCCCCAGTACGTGGAGGACATAGTGGAGGAGGAGCTGGCCCTCATCGAGGCACACTCCGGGTACGCAGAATCACCGGTGTTCCACTTCGAAATGCTCAGTCGCTTCCCTATGGATCTCCACCTGGAGGACTACTCCCAATACGTGCCCCGGGGGCACTACACCGATTCGGAGACGCTGGAGACCTACTTCAAGATGATGATGTGGTACGGGCGCCAGACCTTCTACAACCGTACCCTCCACGAGACGACAATGGCTGTGCTGGCCACCCTGGCCCTAGAGGAGGCCGGCGATCCCCCGGGTTCCACGTGGGGCGCCTGGGACCGCATCTATCAGGTCTCCGAGCTGTTCGTCGGTGAGAGCGACGATCTGATGCCCACCGAGTACCTGCCCGAGATCAAAGACATCTTCGGAAACGGTGGTGTATACTTCCGCGACGTGGCGGACGGTGACAAACGGGAGGAGTTCCGCGACCGGGTGGGGGAGATGCGGGCCCCGACAATCCTGTCGACGTACAGCGGAGACACGGGGGATTACATTAATCGGACGAAGGGCCTCCGGATCATGGGCCAGCGGTGGATCCCCGACTCGTACATGTTCCAGAACCTGGTCCACGATAAGGTCCAGAACAGGTACTTCCCCACGGCCTTGGAGGTGCCCGCGGTGCTGGGGTGCGAGCGGGCCCAGGAGCTGGTGGCGGACGTGGAGGCCGTGTACCCCGGGCACCAGGCGCAGCTCGCCAAGCTCCAAGACGAGTTCGCAGAGGTCTCCAGGGAGGATTGGGATTCCAACCTGTACATGGCATGGATGGACACCCTGACCGAGCTGCACCAGGACTTCGAGGGGGACGACGACTACCCCGAGTTCATGCGCGACCCGGCGTGGCGCACGCAGAAGGTGAACACGCACCTGGGTAGCTGGACAGAGCTCCGGCACGACACAATCCTGTACGCCAAGCAGTCGTACGCTCCCGAGGCGGGCGCTGGCCCCACCTCCGACCCGGAGGAGAGGGGCTACGTGGAGCCCATCAAGGGCTTCTACGCGCGCCTCCAGGAGCTGGTGGAGGACACGCAGAGCCGCCTCGATGCCATCGACGTGTTGGACGCTGACCAGGCAGAGGGCTTCGACACCATGGTCTCCATCGTCGTCCGCCTCGGCAAGATGGTCGACAGGGAGCTGGGCGGCGATGGTCTTACCGATGAGGACTTCGATTGGCTCCGGGACTTCCGATCGCAGCTGGCCAGATTGAACCGGGCCGTCAACGACGACGACCAGAAGACCCTTCTTGTGGCCGATGTCCACACGGACAACAACTCAATGACGGTGCTGGAGGAGGGCGTTGGTTACCTGGACTTCCTTGTGGTCAAGGTCAAGGACGGCGACGGGAATTGGAGGTACTGCGTGGGCCCTGTCTTCTCGTACTACGAGTTCACCGTTCCCATGTCCGACAGGCTAACCGACGAGGCCTGGACCGACATGCTCGAGGCGGGGGACGCACCCGACCGGCCCAGGTGGACCAAGGACTTCCTCAGGTAGGCCGCATCTGACCGTTCCCCTGGCCCTTGGACCTCCGCTTCCGGATGACCAGGAAGGCGATGACCGATACGATCACCGCAACGGCCATGATCCCGTAGGTGGGATCGTAGGCCAGGTCGAAGGTGACGTACTCGTGGCCCTCGGCAGCCTCCCAGTCCGAGGCCGTCTCCTCGGTAAGGTTCTGTCCGTACGATATCTTGACAGTTGTCTCGTCCAGGCATCGCTGCAGCAGCATGAAGGCGTGGGAGGTGACATCGACGGTCACCGTCTCCTTCGCGCCAGGGGCCAGCGTGAAGAAGGACTTGCTGAACTCCCCCCTCGTGCCGCCCGGGCACTCGATGACCATGTACTCCAGGGAGATGTTCAGGTTGCGGTCACCAAGGTTCTTGACCGTCATCTCGAACTCGTCGGTCTCCCAGGGCCTCAACCACAGCGAATCGGGACTGTGGGTCACCTCCAGCTCACCGTTGGCCAGGATGTCCGCCTCGGCCGACGCCAGTGGTGCGGTCGCACTCAAAAAGAAGAGGAGGAAGAGTATCGCCCAAACCCTTTTCATATACCAACCGCCAGCATTGCCTACGTCCATCTGATATTAATAACGCTCACAAACGGGGGGGACGGCCCCAGCGAACTCCCTTCACTGGGCGGGTGCCACGGATCGGATCGTAAGGTGTGTCGCCGTCCTCGTCGGGGATCGTCGGCGAGAACCTCTGGCGTACCATCAAGGCATCCGTGCCTCCCTTCGGCCCCTCCCCGTAGGGCTCTGCGTCTGGCGCCTCGACCTTCTTCCTGCCTCGCCAGTGCTTGGCGAAGGTGACGAGGGTCACGACCGCCACCGCTGCCAGGATTATCCCGAATATCCATGCCCATTGGTTCGAGAAGTCGTCATCGATGTCGTACGCTATGCTATTGCGGAACTGGGGGTCCTCCAACCTGAAGGCGCCACCAGCGACCGTGGTCGCATTGGGCCCCCACCTGAGGGTGATCTTCACGTCGCTGATGCCCGATCCCTGGTAGAGGCGGGCCCGGGACTCGATGGTCACCACCACCTGGTCGATACCGCCGCTCTCCAGTTCGAACATGTGGTTGAAAACGTCCACCGATGAGCTACCTCCCGCGTCCACACCCACCGCTTCGACCCTGAAGTAGAGCGTCCGGTCCCCCTGGTTCCGGACCATGATGTATACGGTCCCA
>JAUVEQ010000396.1 GCA_030594725.1 Methanobacteriota archaeon | reverse complement strand
CAGCAGGCGGCCCGGGTCAGCGACCTCACAGGCTTCTTCTACCTGGGGGAGATGATCGAGTACGGTAACACCGTCGAGCTCTTCGAGAACCCCAAGGAGGAGCTGACCGAAAGGTACATCACCGGGAGATTCGGGTAGGTGAGATGATGTCAAAGGAAAAATTCCACAAGGGCTTGGAAGGGATAGTCGAGGATATCCAGAAGATGGGCGAGCACGCCCTGGACATGCTGACCGACGCCGTCAAGGCCTTCAAGGAGCGGGACGTGCTGCTGGCCGAGTCCGTCTACCACAGGAAGGAGAAGCTGGAGACCTACGACCGGAACATCGAGGAG
Source organism: Methanobacteriota archaeon (assembly GCA_030594725.1). Classification (GTDB taxonomy): domain Archaea; phylum Thermoplasmatota; class DTKX01; order DTKX01. Next base: position 2,546 of record JAUVEQ010000396.1, on the reverse strand, counting down.
CGGGCCCTGCGCCTCCTGACCCTCCACCAACCCATGGCGGGGGACCTGCGCACCATCGCCACCATCCTCAAGATGGACACTTACCTCAACCGCATCGGCCGCTACGGAAAGGCCATCGCCAAGGACGCCATCGCCATGGCCACCAAGCCCCACGTGGCCAAGCTGGTCCTCATCCCCAGGCAGGCCAAGCTGGTCCGGGGCATGATAGAGGACGCCCTCCGGTCCTTCGCCGAGAACGACCTTTCCTACATCGAGGACATCGCCGAGCGGGACGACGAGGTGGACGCCATCTGGGACAGCGTGTTCCGCGAGAGCATCACCTACATGATGGAGGATGCCAAGGCCATCACGCCCTTCACCCACTACCTGATGGTGTCGCGCCACCTGGAGCGCTGCGGCGACCACGCCTGCAAGATCGCCGAGAAGGTGCACTACAAGGTCACGGGCGAGCACATCGAGATCAAGTGATACCGGTCCCACATATCCGGGATGGATGCGGGCACATGTGGTCGAACCCTGACCAGCTAGGGCCCATGGCTCACGAAATTACTATATGATGGCGAATCCATTCATTGCCGGGAGGGCTAAATATTCCCCGAAATAGGATTCTAATGGTGTCCGTCGCAGCAATGTTAATGATAGCGCCCCTGTGCCTCGTCGCGCCCACGTCGGAGGGGTTCGACCTGGGCCCCGACAGGAGGATAAGGGATTCCCATGCCTCCTTCTGGGGAGAGTATTCGGGCGATTATGCTGGCTGGGGGATCGCGGACGCGGGGGATGTCAACGGTGATGGTTACGATGATATCCTCATCGGCGCGTACCAGAACGATGCAGGGGGTTCCGCCTCGGGTCAGACCTACCTGATCCTCGGCAAACCCTCGGGCTGGGCGATGGACACCGACCTCTCGGCAGCGGACGCCTCATTCATTGGGGAGTCCTCATCCGATTATTCGGGCCGGTCCATCTCGGGGGCCGGTGACGTCAACGGCGACGGATACGATGACATCCTCATCGGTGCCTCCGGGGACGATGACGGTGGCTCAGAAGCAGGCCAGGCCTATCTCATCCTTGGCAAGGCCACGGGCTGGTCCATGGATACCGACCTCTCCGCATCGGACGCGTCGTTCTGGGGCGAGAACACGGGCGACAATGCGGGCTACTCCGTCTCGGGCGTCGGGGACGTGAACGGTGATGACTACGATGACTTCATCATCGGAGCGATGAATAACGATGAGGCGGCCACTAGCGCAGGCCAGAATTATCTGATCCTGGGCAAGGCCACAGGCTGGTCCATGGATACAGACCTTTCAGCATCGGACGCGTCGTTCTGGGGCGAGGTAATGTGGGACCAATCAGGCTATGCCGTCTCGGGCGCAGGTGACGTGAACGGGGATGGCTTCGATGATTTTCTGATCGGTGCTCATTATAATGACGAGGCTCATTCGGGCGCCGGTCAGACCTATCTTGTCCTGGGCAAGGCCACAGGCTGGTCGATGGATACATCCCTTTCAGCTGCCAGCGCATCTTTCTGGGGCGAGAACATGGGTGATTATTCGGGTTTCTCGGTCTCGGGTGCAGGTGATGTCAACGGTGACGGTTTCGATGATATACTCATCGGAGCGATCTACAGTGATCCAGGTGGGGGTAGCTCTGGCGAGACCTACCTGATCCTGGGGAAGGCGTCTGGTTGGGCTAGGGATACCGATCTATCCGCGGCGGACGCCTCATTCTGGGGTGAGGCCTCAAATGATAACTCCGGATACTTCGTGGACGGCGCCGGGGACGTCGACGGTGATGGCTACGATGAAATCCTGATCGGTGCATACAGTAATGACGAGGGCGGCAGCACCGCGGGCCAGATCTACTTGATCAAGGGCATGGCCTCGGGTTGGGCCATGGATAGGGACCTTTCCACGGCGGACGCGTCCTTCTGGGGGGACGCGGGCGATTACCTGGGTGTGTACGGGTCCGGTGCCGGGGATGTGAACGGCGACGGTTATGATGACTTCCTCATGTACGCGTACGCTGACGCTGACGGTGGGGCGTATGCCGGTCAGGTCTATCTGATCCTCTCGAATGCCCGACCCCCGCCACCCAAGAACCTCCAGGCGACCCTCGCAGCGGCAACTCCGCAGGTCACCCTGACCTGGAACGCGGCAGGCTCGTGGAACGAGGATATCGTGGGTTACAGGGTGTACCGCTCGACCAACGGGTTCGACTTCAGCCAGGTCGCCTTCAAGCTCCCCGGGGACAGAAGCTACGTCGACACCGACGTGGTCTACGGCCGACTCTACCACTACGTCGTCGTGACGGAGGACGCCACGGGTGCGTTCTCCGAGTGGTCGGCGACGGTCTCGCTATACTGCGACAAGGACACCGATGGTGACGGCGTCGGCAACATGGCCGACGATGATGACGACGGAGACGGCATCCTAGACAACCGGGACGCCTTCCCCCTGACAGCGGGCGAGTCGATGGACACGGACGGAGACGGCATCGGCGACAATGCCGACACCGACGACGACAACGACGGCGTACCCGACACC
>JAUVEQ010000061.1 GCA_030594725.1 Methanobacteriota archaeon | reverse complement strand
CTCCGACCGACCTTGTACCCCTAGCCATGCCTAGCCAAGCCTAGCCATGGGGCACTGGGACCTCTGGAGGCGGGGTCTCCTCCTCCCAGACGACCGTGGTCCCGCCGTCGGGTTCCCGGACATCCTCCTCGGAAGGTCCTTCCCTGGAGGGTCGGCGACGGAGACGACGTGGCATCAACATGTGCTCACGGGCCCAGTCCATCGTTCGATGGCCCTGCCGGGACCCCATGAAGGCGATGACCGCCCATCGACCTGCCACCGTGAGCACTACGAGCCACAGCAGCAGGTAGAAGGGTGCCATGACCGTGTCGGCGTCGATGGGGGACGGTGCCCCCGGGGTGGGATCCGATGCGAACCAGGAAGGAAGGATGGAGATGACCACCAGCAGGATGGCACTTATCAAGAGCACGCTGGTGAACACCACCATGTACCTTACCATGGTGTCGTTGAAGAGCGCCCGTGGCCGGCCACGGTTCCTGGGAAGGCCAAGGCCTCCCAGCTCGTAGATGCGGTCGAACCGGACGTGGGCCCAGGTCAGCTCAAGGAAGGCGGCGGCCGCGAGGCCCATCACCATGCAGCGGGTGACGTCATCCATCAGGTTCGCGTCCACGAGGCCGAACACAAGGAGGAGGGCGACGGCGATGGCCGCGTAGGATATCGATCGCCGGAACACCGCCAGGGAGCCCAGCAAGGGCGGCAGGAGCACCAGGTCCCATATCAGCACCTGGGGAGAACCCCCCCTGTCCAGGTTCAAGAGGACAGAGCCAGCGTGCCAGACGATCAGCAGAAAGATGGCGGCGTACGCTGCGTACACCAGGTTGCTGCCGGGTTGGCTCTCCCTCCTGTGCTTGAGGAAGCCCAGCAGCATCGCCAGCGCCCACCCCATGATCAGTCCTGTGGACACCAGGAGCAGATACGTGGGGGTGTCCATCATCGGACCCCAGATGTCCGTGTTGATCGCGTCCCACACGTCCTCTGCCAGGTACCATGCCATGATGCACGCGACCACGAGGGCGGCAAGGGCCATGGCCTGCAGGGCCATCAGCCAGGGCATTCCTGTGCGCATCCCGAGCACCTCCTCCTGCAGTTCCTGGGAGAGGCGCCGGCGGCCGGGGACCTCTGGGATGTCCTCGAACTCGGGCAGGTCCTCCGCCTCCTCGCCCTCCAGGGCAGCAACGTCGAGCCTCTCCCCTCCGAGGGCGGCGCTCACGCGGACGAGCATCGAGAGCTGTGGCTCGTCGGGGTCCACCTCGATGACCTGTACCCCTGCAGCCTCGAGCTCGGCGATGTTGGTGGTGCGCTGCATGCCCATCAGCAATGCCCTGCTCCTCTGCTGTCCCGTGGCCCTCTCCTCGTACTCCTCGAGGGCGGCGGTCACGACGACCACCCGAAGACCAGACCGGATCATGCCCAGGATTGCGGGATAGAAGGTCATGTCGGATACGAGGGGCGAGAACACGACGATGTCGGTGCGGGGCTTGAGGAACGGCCTTGCGTAGCCCGCGGCCCAGTCGAAGGTGAGGTTGCCCCGCGCCACCGTCTCGATGATCATCGCCTGGACCACCCTGTTGTGGGCATTGCCGAGGCCGGGGGGCACGATGTTGACGCTGTCGTTGTAGGTCGTCACCATCACCCGGTTCTTGCTGGCCACCAGGGTCCTGGAGAGGCCGAGGGTCGACCGCAGGGCGCTCTCGTGGAAGTTGTCCAGGGGGGTTCCCAGGGCCGCCACCGTCCGGGAATCCACGAAGATGGCGATATCGCTCAGGGTCTCCTTCTCGTCCTCGTTGATCATCAGCTGGCGCCTCTTTGCCGAGGCCTTCCAGTTGATCTTCCTGTAGGGGTCGCCCCTCACGTACTCCCTGATGGAGTAGAAATCGGTGGAACGTCCCAGCTCGTTGATCGTGACGGGCCCCATGTTGTACTTGAGGGCCCGGGACTGAAGGTCAAGGTTGCGCAGTTCAACGTAGAGGGGCACCACGTCCAGCTCGTGGGTGCCCGGGATCATGTCCTGCTGTTCGAAGCAGTCCATGGCATCGCTGGTCCTGATCTCCAATGGACCCAACCGGTATGCTCCCCGGAGCGGGCAGACCAGCGAATAGGACGCCCTGCGCATCTCTCCCTTGTACAGGGGTAGGACCAGGTGGTTGCTGCCCTCGGCCAGGTCCATGAAACCCGGTATCGTGTCGTGGAGCTCCACCACGTCGGCCCAACCGTCGCGTGCGCCCACGTTGAATCCCATCTCGTGGTGATCTCCCTCGAGGACGCGGAGATGGGATGGCTTGCGTCGCACCATCACCGTGGGTGTCCTGCGGGCGTAGGCGACCAGGAGGAAGAGGGTCATGACCATGCCCACCGCCATGACCTGGTAGTCGCTCCTCCAAAGTCCGAGGGCGAGGATGATGATGCAGCCCGTGACCCAGGTCATCGCCTTGCGGGTCCAGCTCCTCATCGACGAACACCCCCGCTGGCGTAGGTCGGTTGCACTGGTTGTCCGGTCCAAGCGGCGGGTGCATCGGGGGGAAGGGACGCAAGGTATGCCTCGGCCCTGGTGACGACCAGGTCCGCATCGATGGGCGGTTCCCACGCGGCGATATCGCCCACAGCGGCGTTCAGGGCTATCGGGTCCACACGGATGGGCTGCAGCACGAACTGGACCAGGTACTGGTCTCCCAGCAGCTGGGCCACTATCTCGGGGGGCAGCCGTTGCAGGTCCATCGGGTCGAGACCGTACGCGTAACGCATCCGTTGGAGCAGGACACCCCGCACGTCGTAGTAATCGGCCATCCAATTGTAGGGATGGCCGAACTCCATGGTCCGTGGCTCCCTGAGCCTGTTCATGTGGGGCAGGTAACGGGTCGAGGGCCTGCGTGAGACCGCTATCATGCCACCGATGCCCACGATGAGTATCAGGAAGAACGTGTTGACCGGCCACGACTCGCCGAAGGCACGGTACAGCGGCCTCATGATGGTGTCATCAAGCTCCGCCATCACGCCGGATTCGTGATGGATGGACTCGTCGAATATCACCGTCCCATTGACGGGGACCATCCTGGCTATGAGGGCATGGGTGAAGCGCCGGTTGTCCATCCGCTCGTACATGTCGTTAATGAAGATCGATGGGTCCGAGATCAGGAGCATGCCATCCTGCTCGATGATCACCGGGTACTCCCCGGCCTTCTCCCCGGGGTCCCTGGCCCCGTTCCGGTTCTCGTCGATCCAACCGTAGGCGCTGCTATTGGCCACGAACCGGGCATCGTTGGGCCCCGGGCTCGGTCCCCGTGGGTTCAGGTCCACCCAGTCGTCGTTGAGGACGAAGCAGCTGGGGTCGTTGAGCAATATCTCGTAATCCAGCCCGGCCCATATCGGCACCGTCACCCGGACCAGCCGGGGGTTGCGGTCGACCCGTATATCGGCCAGGGTATCTCCGGAGAAGAGGTACTGGACCTCGGGGCTGTCGGAGACGTGGCTCAGGGCCGGGTTGTCCACGAAGCCGTTGTAGCGAAGCAGGCTGTTCGCATGGCCGTAGTCATCGGCGATGAGCACCGTGCCGCCCCTGGAGAGGAAGTACCGGATCGCCCTCCACTCGGAGAAGGTGTAGGACCTCTCCACGCCTATGGCCATGTAGAGCATGCCCCTCGCATCGAGGATGTCCATGAGGGAAGCGGCGGAGGAGTCCACCGTCCTGACGCTCAGGTTGAGGGGCATTGCCAGGATGTCGCCTCGTAACTTGCTGAGGTCGTCCCAGTCATTGTCGTAGGCCGAGAGATGGCTGGTCTGCTGTGGCGTGATGGCCGCCGACAGGGCGACCATGAGGAAGGTCAGGACCACGATGAACGCCACGAGACCCTTCCAGTCCCGGCTGAACAGACCCGAGAGGGCCCGTCCGGTCCGGACCCTCCTTCGAGGTTGGCGGCGGTTGATGTAAGGATTGGAAGGTGGCGGGTCGGCTGCCATCACGTCCGCCCTCCGATGCGACGCAACCTGGCCCATATCCCGGACGGCTCCTCGCCCTCACCCTCCTCCTCGACGATGGGCCTGTCGGGAGGCCCCAGGTTCCGGGACACGCTCTCCCTGATGGAGGAGAAGGCCGCCACTGCCCTGTCCCTGTGTCCCAGGTCCAGCTCATGGTCGCTGTAACGGGCCAATTCGAATATGTCGGTGAACTCGTGAAGCGCGGACCCGTCCACATCCAGGGCGCCCCTGACGCTGGTCGCGAACTCCCGGGCGGTGGAGGGCTCGCCCTTGGTGTGACCGTACGCCTCCATGACCGCGAGGAACCTGCGGTAGGCCTTGAAGATGGCCTCCCTCACGTCGTCGGTGAGGGTGATGGAGTACAGCACCCTCTCGCCCTCCTCCAGGGCCTCTAGCACGTCCTCCAGGAAGTCCTCATCGGTGGTGGTGGTGTTGTAGAGCATGGTGGTGAGCACGAGGACGAAGAGGATCACGAGGGCGACCAGGACCACACGCCCCCATCCTGCCAGGTTGATGGGCGGTGGTTGGGGATCTGGTGTGACTATCGGGTCGGGATTGTCCGGGAGGTTGGGAGGGTCCACGTCGATCTCGTCGTCCTGGGGGTTCAGCGGGTCCCGACCGAACCATATCTCGTCCCGGTCGTTCATCCCACCCTCGTCGGTGTCCCGGGTGGTGGGGTCGGTCTCGCCCCCATCCCTCCAATCGCTGTTACGGTCGGTGGGGTCGTTCCCGTCCCGGCGACCGTTCCGGTTCGCATCCTCCTGGCCATCGAGTATGCCGTCGTTGTCGGTATCGGGATCGAAGGGGTCGGTGGGACCGCGGGAGTACTGGGACGCCCTCTCGATGGAGTCCGGGATGCCGTCACCGTCGCTGTCCCGAACGGCCCCCTCCTCCTCCTTGTCGGGGATCAGGTCCTTGTCCGTATCGGGGATGGTGGGGTCCGTTGTGGCCTCGTCCGGGTCGGCGATGCCATCGCCGTCCGTGTCCTTCATGATGGGCGATGAGCCGATCACCATCTCGTCGCCGTCGAGCATGAGGTCCCCGTCGGTGTCGGAGCTGAAGGGGCTGGACCGCAGCTCGTACATCTCGGTGCCATCCGGGATGCCGTCCGCGTCCGTGTCTGCGTTGTTGGGATCGAGGCCCAGGACCACCTCCAGGTGGTCCACCACACCATCACCGTCGCCGTCATCCCCGATCGGCGTGCCTCCGTAGAGCCGATCCGGTCCCCACGGGTCGGTCCCATTGAGGTACTCCCCCACATCGGTCACCCCGTCGCCATCACTGTCGTCGGTGGCGTTCTCGATGCCCAGGGCGTCCTCCCAATCGTCGGGCATACCATCGTTGTCCACGTCCCTGAGGTCCCCCGAGAAGAACGGGTAGTACTGCCATCGGTCAGGCAGCAGGTGTAAGAAGGTGTGGCCCACGGACGGGTCCAGGCCGTTCTCGAACTCCCAACCGTCCAGAAGACCGTCGTTGTCGCTGTCGGGGTCCCGTATGTTGGGTCTTCCGTCCCGGTCGGCGTCGCCCAGGGGCATCTTGGACTCCCTTTCGTCGACGGGAGCCCCCTGGGCCAGCTTCAGCCACAGCATCAGCTCCACCCCGTCAGGGCAGAGGTCGTCATCCGTGTCCACGTCCGTGATGGATGTCCCGTAGATCGGCTCCTCCCCGTCCCGGAGCAGGTCGCCATCGGTGTCGAAGTAGGACTCCGGGATCTGCTCCATGAGGTCGCCGTACGGGGTGTGTCCAGCCTGGCGGTCACCTGTCAGCGCGCTGTAGGGAACCAACAGCAGTGCTGCCACCACTAGCGCTAACAGGAAGAAACGGCGCCCCTTCATCTGACCCGGCCTTCGATGAGTGGGGTTGCGTATAACCTTTTCGAAATCAGCTGGCTTGCCTCGGGCTTCAGGTTCGGTATGGCCTCCTCCTGCTCTATCTGCATCTCCACCCACTCCCCTCCCTCCGCCGGTGGCGGGGGCCTCTGCCGCTTGACCATCGCGTCCCATATCACGTACGTGGTGCCAAGGACCAGGAGCAGGATCACGATCCAAGTATACCATTGGATCCCGCCACCGTCCTCCACCGTGGAGGGTTCCGGCACCACTGTGATCTTCATCACGACCACGACCTGATGGCCCTCGATCCCGTCGGTCACCTGAAGGGTGATGAGGTGGACGCCCGGGCTCAGGGTGGGCGACCGCACCCGCGGCGCCGTTCCCAGGGCACCGTCCAGGTCGGATGTCCAAAGGTAACCGAGGAGGTCCTCCTCGTCCGGGTCATGGGTGGGTGTCGCGTCCAACCACACCTCGTCGTACGGGCCGAAGTCGGTTCCATTCAGGGGGCTCAGCACCACCACGAAGGGCCGTGAGTTCACGCGGACGACATGCTCTTCAGATACCACGGGCCCGTTTCCCGCCAGGTCCCAGCACCTGAACTGGACCAGGCTCTCTCCCTCGGGCAGGTCGACCTCTATCAAGGCCTCGATGTTCAGGGCGGAATCCCCCGCGTCCACGACCGTCCAGGTGGTCCATTCACCATCCGATGGTGCCTTGATCCTCATCTCCAGGAGGTCAGCGTTCACCCCGGTGCCCTGGTCGGAGATGGACTGGAGAACGGACATCTCGCCATGGTCGTTGAGGAGATCGGGTCCGGGGGAGAAGTCCCCGAAGGTAGGAGCCCACGGGTCGACCGAGGTTATCCGGACCGTGTCACCCCCTGTGTTGCTTGCGGCATCCGTCACCTCGAGGGTCACGGTGTACACTCCTATCCAAGGCACCTCGAAAGAAATGCTCTCGCCAACAAGGTACACCACAAGGTCAGGTCCGATCACGGACCACTCGTACTCGGCCCCGCTGGGGAACTCCGGGTCGTTGTCCGTCGTCCCGACGGCATCGAGGACGACGATGCTCCCGATGTCCACGGTGCGGTCCTCGCCAGCGAGCGCAAGGGGCGGCGTGACGTCCCACACGGTGTAGAAGACAATGTCACTGCCCTCGTTCCCCGCAGCGTCCCTGACGTACACAATGGCCTGGTAGACACCCATCTCTTTTGGGACCCAGTCGATCGAGAACCCGGTAAGGTTCTGGTCCACCGTGGGGCCCAGGATGCGCCACCGGGTGGCGTCAAAGGGTGAGAAGACGGGGTCATTGTCCGTGACGCGCACGGGCTCCAGCCTGACAGTGGTTCCCTGGTTCACAGACATGTCATGTCCGCCGTCCACCTCGGGTGGGTCCACGTCCCTCACCACCACCCTGAAGGAGGCATCGCCCGCGTTACCGCTCCGATCCGTGACCACCAGGCGAACCTTGTAGTTCCCCATGTCCTCGAACACCCAGCCACCGAAGAGGGTCTCGAGGGTGGCGATCGGGACACCGCTGCCCTCCTCGTATATGGACCATTTGAAGGTGCCGGTGAGCACGAGGGTGTGATCGTTGTCCCGGGTACCCGTTCCGTTGAGCTCCACGTAGGTATGCTGGTCCACCTCCATGTCGTCGCCCGCGACGACCAGAGGGGCCGTGGTGTCGTCCACGTATATCATGAAGGTGGTGGAGTTGGTGAGGCCCACCTGGTCGGTGACGTTGAGCTCGCCCTGGAAGTCGCCCAGCTCCGTGAAGGTCCACGATGCGGTGGGACCCACGAGCACTACGGTCCCCACCCCGTCATCGAAGGTCCATGTCCAGGACACCACCTTGCCGTTGTCGTGGCTTGCCGTGCCGTTCATGACCGCCAGCGAGTTGAGCTCGACCCATAAATCCGGCGCTACGGGAACTGGTGGGATGGAATCCTGCAATATGATCCGAATGAGGGTGTTGCGGGTGATCCTGAGGGTCCGGCCCGCCCATTCGGTACCCTTTACGGCCTTGATGGTGGTGGGATTCCGGTCGACGGGAGCTCCACCATCCCAGGTCCGTATGGTCACTGGGAGGATGCCCGTCGTCCCGTTCCCGTCGGTGTGCGTCGTCGATCGACGGGAGCCGTTGATCGACGTGATGTTCACCGTGGCGTTGTCCACGGGGTCCATGTCGGGCCATATCACCTCCACCTCCACCCAGTAGGCCAGGTCGAGCCATGAGCCGGCCGTCACCTGGGGGACGAACACCTCCGACGTGGGATCGACGATGGTGGCGTTCCCGAACCCGACCATATCCACGGTGCCCGCCAGGCTCGAGTTCAGGATCCAGATGTCGCCGCCGTCCCGCACGTCGAGGGCCACGTGAGCCCCTCCCCCCAACAGAGTGACGTTCCTCCCAACGATGCCACGGCTGTTATCCACCCTGATGCCACCGACGGCATTGTTCAAGATGTTGCAGTGATCCAACCGGACCAGATAGGCGTCCGAATCGATCCTGATGCCGTAGTCCAGGTTCCGGGAGATGTTGCATGAGAAGACGTCCACGTCGTGGGCCGAGTCGATGGCCAGCCCGCACCGGACGTTGTTGATGAGGTGAGACCCCCACACATCCGTCCGGTTGGAACCCGCCTGGATGTACACGCCGTTGTAACCGTTCCCCGAAGCAGTGATACCTTCGAGGGTCGCCCTGGAGACGCTGTCGAGGTTGACACCGTCATAGGCGTTCATGTCGAGGGTGACCCTATGGATCATGATGTCCTGGGAATTGATCATGAAGATGCCATTGTACCCGTTCCTCGAGATATTATCCCGGTTCATATTGACCATTATGGCCCCCTCGATGTGGATGCCGTCGTAGCCGTTGGCGACGACATCGTTGTGGTTCATCACCAGGCCGAAGATACGGTTGAGCAGACGGATGCCGAAGTACGTGCAATCCCTGATGGTACAGTTGGTCAGCGAGAGTTCCTTGACCCCATTGCCCTGGATGCCGCTCCTCCCGATATCGAAGATCTCAACTTCGCTCAGCGACACGTTCTCCGTACCGTCCTCAAGTATCAGGCCCACGAAGGCTGACTTGTTGATCTGGCAATCATCCATCTTGACATCGGAGACCCCCCGGAGCACGACCCCGTTCGTGTTCTCGTAGAATATCGAATCGGTGACAATGAGGTCCTCACTATCGGTGACCACCATGCCGTCGAGGTTGTTGTTCGAGACAAGGGTCTCGTTCAATCTGGTCCGGGTGGCGTTGTCCAGCCATATTCCATCCTTGGAATTACGGGTGAAAGTGGACTGGGCGACGGTGACGTTGATCGTGTCCTTCAGCATCAGGCCGTAATCGGACAGGTAGAACCCACTGTTCCTGATCGCGGGACCGTCCGTGCCCTCGAGCCTCAGGCAGTACTGATCGCCGTCGATGAACATCACGCCCATTATAGAGGTGTTGTTGGTCTGGACCAGCACGCCCCGAGAGACGGGCCTGGCCCCCATGCCGCTGATATTGCTGTTGAGGAGTACAAGTGTGGAACCGGGCTTGGCGATGAAGAAGTAACCCCGGGAGGGGTTCCCCCTCATCACGGTCGACCGGCCCTGGTCCGAGGGGGTCAGGTTGTAGTCCTCGATCCTCAAGGTCCCGCCGGCCTCCACGGTGATGCCGTTGGTCCCGACGGTAGACCCTGAGAACACCTGGAGGGTCACGTTCCGGAGCGTCAGATTACCACCGTCGGATACCTTCAGGCTACCATTCAATTTGACCGTCTGGTTCTCCACGAGGGTGGTGTCAGCCACCGTCCAGTCCCCGGTGGCAGGAGGGTCCGTCTGGGCCGCTGCGGGGCCCAGTATCAGTACCGCCGAGGCTACGAGGAGGAGCAGCAACGATACGGATAGAACAATTGGTCTAATGGTCGGAGACCCCCTGAGGACTGGTGGCAGCCATTAGGGCGGAACCACTTAAGGATATCGCTGGCGTTCCCTTTATATATCCCCTTGTCCCTTTCAGGCCCCGCGAAGCGGGCCCATGGTCTAGAGGTTATGACACCTGTCTCACACACAGGAGGTCGCCGGTTCGAATCCGGCTGGGCCCACCATCCTTCAATTTTTGTCAGCAAACCCTTTTGACATCGAATATCGATATCATGTTCTGGTGCTCTACCATACAAATTACACATAATCATAATGTGTGGATAAAGACTACTATAATCAAGACAATATATCTTTCCTTTACACGATTCCATAATCGGCAATGCCACAAATCCACCCGGAAAGGGTTGACGTGGTTTGTCCGCATATCGTTCATCAATATCAGCCAAATTACAAATAATTTTATATGCCAATGATGCCACTGAGGAAGTCAAATAGTTTTTCTTCTTAATTTGTTTTGGTGTCAAAAAAGCTTTATATTCGCCCGAGATTTCGACCCCACCTTTGAACGTTTCGAAAAACTTCTCAATGTAATCATAAATAAACTTGGTTGCCATAATATCGTGCTCCAAATATTTAATACAC
>JAUVEQ010000161.1 GCA_030594725.1 Methanobacteriota archaeon | reverse complement strand
CGTGTGGGTGAAGGTGCCGTCGAAGTCGTTTACCACCCAGGTGAAGGTGGCGCCCTCTGGGAAGTCCATGTGGTTGTCCGAAGAAGCGCTGGCGTTGAAGACCGCCGTCCCACCCTGGTCGATGTTGATGTCGAGACCCGCGTCGGCCACGGGCGACGTCAGGTCCGCCACGGTCACGTTGATCGTCTTGTTGGCGGAGTTGCCAGCGGCGTCGCGCACGGTGAAGGTCACCTTGTAGACCCCCGGGTCCCTGAAGATGTACAGCGGCGTGGGGCCCAGGAGGTTCACTGTGCGGTCGCCTTCTTGGAACGACCACAGGTAGGACGCGCCCAGCGGGAATGCTGGATGGTTGTCCGTGGACCCCGAGCCGTCGAAGGAGACCGGGATGTCCTCGTCCACCTCGATGTCGTTGGCGATGGCCACGGGTGGGGTGGTGTCCCGCACTGTTATGACGATCTCGTCGGAGTCAGAGTTGAGACCCGAGTCGGTGACCGTCATCGTGATCACGTACCGACCGGGTGTGGCGAAGGTGTGCTGCACGATCTCCCCTGTGAGGGAGACGGGCGAGCCATCCTCGGTCCACTCCCACCTGTACACCGCCCCCTGTGGGAACTGGGGATGGTTGTCCGTGGTGAGGGTGCCGTCCAGGGTGATCTCCACGTCCTCGTTCACCGTGAGGTCGGCGCCCGCGTCCGCCTTGGGCGGCGTGGTGTCGAGGACGGTGAAGGTCACCGTGTCCTCGGCCGTGTTCCCCGCGTCGTCGGAGACGTTAAGGGTCACGACGTACACCCCAGGCGTGTTGAAGACGTAACCAGCGCGCATGCCCGTGACCCGGATCAACATCTCGTTGATCATGAAGGTCCACACGAAATCCCCGCCCTTGGGGAACTCGGGGTCGTTGTCCGTACTGTCGGAGCCGTCGAAGAAGACGAAGGTGTCCTCGTCCACGGTCCTGTCGGAGCCCGCGTCCGCTACGGGCGGCGTCACGTCCTTGACCAGGATGATGATGTCATCGGTGTCAGAGTTGCCCGCCTCGTCCGTCACTGTCAACGTGATGACGTACCTGCCCGGTGTGTTGAAGGTGTACGTGGGCATCAAGCCATTCATGCTGGCCGAGGCTCCATTATCATCGAAGGTCCATCTGTAGGTGGCGCTGGAGGCGAACTGGGGGTCGTTGTCGACCGTGCCGGAGGCGTTGAACTGGACCGAACGGTCCTCGTCCACTATCTGGTCGGGTCCGGCATCGGCCCTCGGCCGGGTCACGTCATTGACCGATATCGTGACCGTGTCCGTTGCCGAGTTGCCGCCGGAGTCGGTCACGTTCAGGGTGACAACGTAGCTGCCCGGTGTGGTGAACACGTAGAATGGCTTCACACCGTACAGGGTGATGGTCTGGCCTCCGTCGGTGAAGGTCCACTCGAAGGTGGCCGAGTCCGGGTGGTTGGGGTCGTCGTCCGTGGTGCCGGAGCCGTCGAACTGGAAGATCGTGTCCTCGTCGATGGTCCTGTCGGTCCCAGCGTCTGGTACCGGCGCGGTCGTATCCCTCACGATGAAGGTGATGGCGTCCGAGGAGGCCTTGAACGAGCCGTTACCGTCGTAATTGACGGTGAGCTGGTAGGTTCCCGGCGGCGCCGTCAGGGTCACGGTGACCGTGGCGATGCCGGTGGCGTTGGTGGTTGCAGTGTAGGTCACCCCGTTGATGGTGAAGTTCACCGTGGCGCCAGCTATGGCGGTGGCGTTGTCGGCGTCCTCCAGATAGGCGCTGAAGGTCGCGCTGCCCCCGTATGGTCCCTCGGTGTCGCCGGTATATGTGACGCCCGTGACCTCTGCGATCACGTCGATGGTGCCGTTGCCGCTTCCCGTGTCGTAATAATCGTCGCCGGTGTACATCAGGCGCATCTCGTAGGTGCCAGCGGGCTCGTCCGGGGCGAAGAAGGTCGCTGTGCCCTCGTTGGCGGTGGTACCGCTGAAGGTGGCTCCCAGGTCCCTCCAGGTCCCGTCGGGGGCCTTGTACTCGAGGCGGAGCAGCGTGACGTCGATGGGCACGGTCTGTCCGTCGTCGTCTAGGACCTCGTATTGGATGCTGGTCCGGTCGGTGTACTGCACGGTGGTGTTCGTCGGTGTCGGTACAGGCGTCTCCTTGAGCACGTGTAAGGTGGCGCTGTCCTCGCTGGCGTTGTACCGGCTGTGGCCCAGGTAGCGGGCGCGCAACTGGTAGTCACCGGGGACGATGTCCGGGACCTGGAAGGTCACGTTGGCCTCCCTTCCCGCCGTGAGGTTGTAGGTCCATCCCAACAGGTCGCGCCATGTGCCCTCGTAGTAGTACTCGAAGGTGAACCGGTGCGGTGGGTACAGGAGGGTCTCGTCAATCTCGTCAAGGATGGTGAAGTGGACCGATCCCGTATCGGTGTAGACCCCGAACCCGTCGTCGAGGGTGAGGTTGGTCATCCGGAAGCCCGCCTGCAAGGTGACGTTCACCTCCGTGGACATCGAGGCGTTGCTGGTGCAGATGATACGGATGGTCACGGTGAAGGTGCCCTCCGTCGTCGGGGTGACGAAGAGGAACACATCCTTGTCCATCAGGGCACCGATGTGGGCGTTGTCCCGGCTGAACCTCCAATCCACGGACGGGTCGGTCTCAACGTCAAAGACAACGTCCTGATCGATGTTCCCGGTGTTGCTGATGGTCACCGTGTAGCCATCGGTCAACCCCGGTCTCGCCAGCTGGAGCAGGGCAGGATCGGCGGTGGCGGCGAGGCCCTCCGCCTTGTTGATGCCCACCTTCGCCCACGCGATGCCGTATACGTCCGGTTCGGGCTGCGGGATGGCCATCACTCCCATGTTGTGGATGCCGTAGGGCAGGAAGCTCGTGGTGTTGCCCTCGACGGTCATGGTCACCGTCACGCTCTGTCCGGGGTCCAGCGTTACGTTGGGCTGGCTGAAATTGGCGAAGACGACGGCGCTACGCAGGTCGAAGGTGGTCGTCACCAGGCCCGTGTTGTTCACCGTGACCTGGTAGGATGCGACCTGTCCTGGGTCGACGGTCACCAGGTACGGTGTGACCGCCACGTGGGCCCCGTAGGCCGTCACGTTGATCGTGGCGATGGCGGTCGCGGTCACGTAACCGTTGGTGACCGAGCGGACGCGCACCAGGAACTGGTACTGGCCCGGGGTGGTGCCTGGAGGCGGGGTGATGAAGAACGGTATCTCAGCCCCGTTCATCAGGCCCGGGTCCAGCTCGAACGCCCACGAGGGCATCACGGTGGCGTTCCAACGGCGCAGCGGCTGCTGCAGGCACTCCACATCGCCCACCTCCACCACTGGGGGCGGCGTCGGTGGCACGTACGTCGTGGCGTTGATCGTGTAATCGATGAGGTTCTCGTATCCGTTCCAGCCCGCAGCGCCGTAATGCTCCAGGTACTCCCAGCTGTTCGTCTTGGACCTCCAGATGCGAAGTTCGAGGTGGTACGACATGGCGTAGTGCTCGTAACCGATGACGATGTAGAAGTCCGTGCCGCGCTCGTGGGTGTACTTCCAGTGGAGTTTGGAGAACCTGTCGACCGCGTAGTATCGCATGGCGTACTCGTTGACCACCTCGCCCTGGTAGGCAACGAACATGAACTGTCCCTCGATCGCGCCGGTGCCGGGGTTATCGGCCTCCGAGTAGTCCAGGATGGTGAGGTCCACGAACACCGCATCGCCCACATCCAGCACCAGCTGGGTGTAGCCGTAGCCCATGATCCACTCGGGCACCTCCGTGACGTTGATGTAGAAGGTGTGGGTGACAGAGGTCACCGTCCCGAGGGCCAGGGTGGTGTTCAGCCAGTACGTGTCGTTCGCCAGCGGGTCCGTGAGCTGGAGGGCCATGAAGTACTTCCAGGCCTGCTGGTTGCTGTAGTAGGTCAGCTGCCAGGTCCCCGGCATGTCGAAGATGTAGTTGAGGTAGTGGGGTGACCAATCGTCGGCGCGCCGGACCAGGGCCGCGGCCACACGGCCGTCGGGGTTCCACAGTCTCACGTAGCAATACTGGTTGTATGCGGTGTACTGCCCACCCTGGACAGCCAGGTACATCTCGGTGCCCATGAGGGCCGTGGCCACGTCCCCGGGGTTGAAGGGTTGGGCCGTGGGGGTCCCCGTGGCGTTGATGTAGTAGTAGCGCCAGGCGGGTGCGTTCCAAACGGACAGACACCCGTTGTGGGTATAGGTGGTGTTGGTACCGGTGGTGGCGTTGGTCACCACGATGGTAAGCTCGTAGTGAGCCCAGTACGAGTTGGTCCACATCATGATGGACCAGACACCGGGGTTGTACAGCTCGGCCGTGATCGAGCGCCCTCCGTAGAAGGTGTTGATGCGGCTGTACTGCTGGTCGATGAGGAAGTTGCCAGGGCTGACCAGGCGAACGTCGATGAACTCGTTGCTGTACGAACTGCCCGAGACGACAGTGACCGTGATGATGTCTCCCGTACCGACCATGGACGTATCGTCGTAGGTGAAGGGCTTCGGTGTCGGATCGGTCACGTTTATCGTGTAATCCCTCCTACCGACCCAAGTGCCGGTCACGCCGTACTGCGTCTCCGTGCGCCTCGATCCAGTGGCCTGGTCGACCCATGATAGGGTAAGGGTGTACGACAGGGATGGCCCGCTGCTGTAGATGCTGAAGGTCCAGTCCCCGCCCTCGTCCAGGAGGTACCTGTACGTGAAGGAGGGATTGGCCGAATATGCCTGGGCCACGTAGTAGCGGGTCACGGGGTTGCCGGTCGAATTGAGCAGGTAGGTGTCCAGGTTGTAGTTGGTGTGTCCAGCCCTGGCGCTCATGGTCATGTTGAACCATGTACCGCCCTCGGCCATGACAACGGTGTCGTACCGAAGGTGGAAGCTGTTGTTGGTCGGCACCTCGATGTGGTAGTACCTGTTGTTGCCCTCCTGGGCCCAGGACCCGGCCATTCCAATGTGCCAGTAGCTGGTCCGAAGGCCGGTGGTCGGGTCGGTGACCTCGATGGTCAGGTTGTACCGCCAGTACGCCCCCTGGGACCAGACGTTCACGAGCCATGAACCGTTGATATCCGCTATCGCCCTGATGGTGTATGTGCCGATATCGCGAACGTTCCAGTGACCGAAATAATCCACAGAGGTCCCGGTGGAATCGACGATGGCGAAGTAGGCGTCATCGGCATAATGAGAGTACGACAGCGTCTGCACGGTGACGTTGATCCAGGTGCCTTCCTTGGCCGAGACCGTCTGGTTGGGTCCGAAGAACCAGGCGGCGTCGACGGGGACGGCGATGTAGTACGTGCGCGATCCCCAGCCCGCAGTGCCCACACGATGCATGAACTCATAGGTCTGGGATGTGGACGAGACCGGGTCCACGACCGTGATCCTGATGGTGTAATCGAAGTTCTGCTGGCCGAACGACACGACCAGTTCCCAGGTCCCGTCGTCATCGATGAGGTATTCGAGGGTCTGGGTTCCCCAGGACCCGGCCCACGCCGATATGGTGTTGACGTTGTTGTCCTCCGGGTCGAACAGCCGGGCCGTGGCCGATGTCCGGTCATGGGTCCAGTCCTCTGCGATGATCTCTATCTCGATCCATGTCCCCTTCTTGGCCTGTATCGTCTGGCCCGTCGGCGGGCCGAAGCCCCCGTCCAGAGAGTAAGTGTTGTTCGTCTCGTCGGTCTCCAGCACCCGGTTGCCCCAGTCAGCGTACACGGTCATGTTGGCGGTCGAGATGAGTCCCAACACCAACAGCGTCACCGTCACGTTCTTACCTTTAGCGATCTCCTGGATGAACACTGAGCCCAACCCCCTCGTTCCGTTCAATACCATCACCTCGATCCCTTGTCCGATATCCACTGTTCCCACGTTCGCGACCTTCACGGTCAGATTTATGAAGTTACCGTCCTCGCTGCTGACGGGCTGCATCGACACCGTCTCGACGGTCAGATCGGGTCCAGCGACGTTGGCCACCGTCAGTACCTTCGCGTTGTTGGCCTCGTTGGACTCCGTCACCGTCCCGATCGGGTCTGCGACGATCTTGAGGACGGTGGTCCCTGGCCTAACGGTCCATATCATGCTCACGTTGGTGCTCGCACCCTTCGATAGGTTGGAGACGGAGACCGCCCCGAACACGCGTCCATACATCAGGAACTGGACGTAGAAGGACGAGTTGATGTCCGACGTCCCCTGGTTCTTGACGGTGGCGTTGATGTTCACCACGTCCCCCGCCGAGTAGACCGATTCGTTCAAGGCGACGGAGGTCACCGTCAGGTCGGCGTTACCGTCCGGGATGGTCGCGTTGGCGCCCCTGAGGTAGTAATAGGTCTCGTTCAGGACGGCGACGCCAGCGGCCGTCAGGTCATCCGGGCGGAAGGTGAAGATCACCCCACGCCCGCCCGTGGTCGAGTTCTCCCTCGAGAACGCGCTCCTGTGGTAGGTGCTAGAGGTCATCCTCCCTACGTACGTCCAGCCCGAGGGCAGGTAGTTGTACACCTCGGGGTGGGTGGGGGAACCGCTTCCCACCACTATGCTGGTCGCCGTCGAGTAGTTCGCCATGAAGGAGGAGTTGCTGATCACGTAGAACGTGCTCGCTCCGATGCCGCCCGGCCATCCCCAGCTACCACCGTGGTGCACCGCGGATGTATAGTACATACCAACGCCCTTGCCCAGGTCGTCGATGAGGTGGTCGACCAGGGCTCGACCCGGTGGGTAGTCGCAGAAGACCACGAACAGCGACCTTGAGAAGTCGGTGCGCGAGCCGTTGACGTGGCTGACGTACTCGATCGAAAGGCCCATCGCCGTAAGGTTGTCCCTGAGGGCCTCCTCGCGGACCGAGAGCGTACCGCCAGATTCGTCATAGGTGTTGACCACGAGTGCCACCTTGTCAGCGCTGGCGTTGAGGAGCGG
>JAUVEQ010000113.1 GCA_030594725.1 Methanobacteriota archaeon | reverse complement strand
CAGCAGGACTTCGCCCGCTCCCTCGAGGATGTGCTTGTCAGCGAGCGGCAACGCCTGGACGAGGAGAGGAAGCTCCTCCACGAGGCCAAGGCCGAATCCGACCAGAAGATGGCGGAGCTGGAGGCGCTCGAGCAGCAGCTCAAGGACCGCATCGACGAGATCGAGGCCAAGGAGGTGGAGCTCGGTCAGCGCGAGGGCGACGTGGAGGCCGACCTCAAGAACCGCGTCGAGCTCATGGACGAGACCGAGCGCGCCCTCAAGGAGGAGCACGACAAGCGCCTGGAGGAGATGGACCTGATGCGCCAGGGGATGGAGGCAAGACGCATGGAGGAGAAGGCGGAGCTGGAGCGCATCCGGGCGGAGATGGACATCCAGCAGGACGAGCTTGGCACCCGCCAGGCGGCCATTGCCGAGAAGGAGGCCGGGATCAAGCAGATCGTGGCCGAGGCGAAGGAGACCGCCTCCTCGAAGGATATGGAGCTGGCCCAGCTGCGAGAGGCCACGAAGGCGGAGGCCCAGATCGTCGCCTCCGAGTCCCGGGAACTCCGAGAAAGGCTTGACGAGGAGATGGCGGCCAGGGAGACGGAGATCGCCGGCATCCGGGGAGACCACGAGAGCGTGCTCCGGGCCAAGGACGAGGAGATCGCCCGCGTGAGGGAGGAGACCCAATCGGTCAAGGCCGCCGCCATGGCAGCCGCAGCGAGTGCCCAGATGGCACGACCGGCCGCACCCGCACCGCCACCCGCACAGGCACCGCCGCCAGCACCGGCACCACCGCCTGCACAGGCACCGCCGCCAGCACCGGCACCAACGCCAGCACCGGCGGCCCCGGAGCCTGGGAAGGGGAAGGTACTGGGTCAGATCCGGTGCAAGACGTGCAGCACCCTCATCCCGCTGTACTCCCTCGAGCGACCCATCCACATCGAGTGCCCCGGATGCGGCAAGAAGGGCAGCATCAACTGATGGCTCCCAACGGTCCCAGAACCCTCATATACCAGCCCCAGCAATAGCTAGGCTGGCAACCGGAGGGGTTCGTGCTGAGCGGGAAGGACAAGGTGGTGATCACGAGCGAGGACATCGACCGTGACAGGCACACCACCTGGAACAAGACCTGGGTGGTGGTCGTCGTGCTGCTGCTCCTCCTGTTCTCGATAACCTGGATCTTCACCCGGCCCATCTTCGAGCCCGAGGAGGAGGCGGAGCCATACGCCTGGGAGGTGCCCGCCGAGCCCCTGGTCATCTCCGAAGACACTACGTGGACGCAGAGGACGGAGCCGCTGGACCAGCCCATCGTGATACAGGAAGGTGCCACCCTCCGCATCGAGGATAGCGATATATCCGTGGACCTGCTGGACCTGGTGTTCTGGCAGCGGCCGGCCATCAGGGTCCGGGCAGGTGGCGCCCTGGAGGTCGAGGGCTCCACACTTCAAGTGGTGCAGGACGACGAGGTCGCCGATGCGATGGTGGGGGCATTCTCTCTCTCCGAGTACAGAGTGCCCAACCTTGCCAGGCTGGTGAACCTGGGTAACGCCACGGACCCGGTCCTGTCCTTCGACTACATGTGCATGTACGCACCCGTGCCCCTAACCATCGGTATCAAGCCTGACCACCAATCCGGTTTCGAGGTGGTCACGGTCTACGAGCCAGAAGGGTTCGATGTGGGGGACTGGATACGTGTATCGATCTCCTTGAAGGATTATGCTGGTTCTCGTCCCCAGGTGGTCATATTCCCCCAAAGCTTTCCCGAGGGTCTGATGTTCATCTCGGACCTGCGGGTCGAGGATGGAGATACGGCCCCCCGTGGGGATTGGTACAGGACGGGTAATCCCAAGTTGGACGGATGGAAGGGCGATGGCTTCGGCGACCTTAGATCGCTTATGGAGAATTACATCAACGGCTCTAGCTACTCGAGGGGCGCGGACGACCTGTGGAGAGGCCTGATAGAGGCCGACGGCGACGTGACCCTCGTGGATTCCTTCCTTAAGGCCCCCGACGACCTCTCGAGGAGGGGAGCCAGGGAACGTGTGAAGGAGAGCCGAGAGGGAGACCCGGCCCATGAGATCATAGGCACGGCGACCCGGGGCGGACACATCATGGTAAACGGGGCACGGTTGACCATAAGGAACGGTGGCATCGAGAACGTCCCCGTTCTGTGCAACGGGACGTATGTGGACATCTCCGGCACCGTGGTCACCGGCGACGCCGACATGTTCACCCTGAACGCCTCCCGGGGCACCCTGGAGGGCGTCGACTTCACCATGAGGGAGCCATCCCCGGGTCTGCCCTTCCGTGACGCTCAAGGGAGGACCCTGTGGGCCCTTGGGATAGAGAACTCGCTCGAGCAATACTGGACCGAGGTCCTCAACTGCACCTTCACCAATTGCCAGCAGGCCATCGACCTGAGCCACGCGTTTGTAAAGCTGGCGGGTTGCGTGTTCGACTCGAACAAGCGCATCACCATCTGGGACCACAATTCCATTTTGTACAACTTCCAAGATTTTCAGCATGAGGACTGGAATGAGACACAGACGCTAAACGAATTCCAGGACAACGAGGAGGATATCTACCTCAAGACCAGATTGACGAGGGTATTCTTCGATACCCCCGACGGTGAACCTGTGGAGATACAAGATGTGGGCATTCCCCGTGGCCTCGACCTGTACTCTCCTCCTGACTGGAAGTTCCTGTCATACGAACCCCCCATGGCCAATGTCGTGAATCCCCTTCTGCTGGTGGATGAGGATTTCATTCAAAACGTCCCCGACGTGGTCTACATCACGGTTACCACGAACTCGTCGCGCCTCTATCCCGTGTTGGGACCCGACGACGCCGAGATCATCGTGGACCTGACGAAGGAATACCCCCATCCACGACCGCCGGAGGACCCTCTGAAATTCTTGGGCATCTTCAAGAACCCGGGACAACCGGTCGGCCGGTGGGAGGTCAAGCTGGGGGTTGTCCCTCAAGTCTTGGATGCCACCGACCTCAGGGTCTCCATCGACGTCGACGGTAGTGATGAGAACGAGACCGAGATCCATGCCTCAGGGCAATACCGGGAGCCCGTCAACTTCAGTGTGAATATCGACCCCGGACTCAACCTTCTCAATGTATCCGTCACGGGCATTCCCAACAACGACCCGGGGGGCGACCGCCTCGTCCTCCAGGAGGAGACGTACCGTCTGTTCCGGCTAGAAGGGGACAGGAGGGACCTGCCTCCGGAGGCCCTCTTCAAATCGGACGGGATCGCCATCGAGTCGGGCGATGAGGTCCTCCTGGGCAACCTCTCGCCCGGGGAGACCTATGAGAATGAGTACAAGCTACTGAACTTCGCTGGGCTTTCCTCGACCAGAGTGACCATCGAAGGACTCTCTTTCCAGGGGGGTGGGGTTGGGATAAGATTGAACGGCAATGTCTCCCTGGACCTATCCAACGTCTCTCTGAGCTACCTAAGCATCGGCAATACCCACAGCTACCTGGATAACGGTGGGTTCGAGCCGTCGGTCAAGATCGACGGGTTGGACTGCGATGCACTCGAGATCTACGCGGACGCCAAGGTAGAGCTATCCAACATCACCTCCCAATTACGGACCTGGTCCACGGTCTTCGGGAACGAAATGAACATACGGGATTGCGGATTCTTCGGAAAAGGGGTCAGGATCAGCACGGGCAGTGCCAACATCTCGATCACCGGCTGCGAGGTGGCCACCAACCAGGGAAGAGGGATCAAGATAGAAATCGATGGAACCGGGAGACTGGATGTCGCCAACTGCTCCTTCGACAGCTCCTACCTGACGGTGTTCCGCTCCTCCGACGACTACGATCTGGAGCTGGACCTCAATATCCAGGACAACGAGTTCATCGGCGACGGCGCCTTCCTGTACGTCGGATACAACCTGCTGGAGATGGATTCGTACGACATCGATCCCGACTACGTCCTGCCCATCGATGGCGTCATCCAGGACAACACCTTCAGGGGAGAGGGGGCGGGAGCCGTGCTTTGGCACGGGCTGTACGAGAGACTATTCCAGGAGAACAAGGTCATCGGCAATGCGAGGCTGCATGCCTACTACGTTCTGACATTCCGGGTGATGGACACCCAGGGGACGCCCCCGCGGCCCGAGTTCTGGATGATCCCCTCCGAGACCGTTACCCCCTCGACACTCTTCGACGACCTACGTTACCTGATATTGGAGGGCGAGATGATGCTGGACGTGACCGACGACACCTCGGTGGAGTCCGCACCGCCCGATGTGGGCGTCATCCTCCTGGCTGGTTACTATTCCTCGTCCGTGGTCGGCGGCTTCGCGCCCATAGATCCCCTGGTGGACGCCGGGGAGCTAATGCTGTACGGCGGGTGGGAGGATATGGGAGAGTTCCTGCTGGACCACGTCGACGACTGGCCATGATGGCCCCATCGGCGGGCCGAACCATTTAGGAACCCTTATCTATCGACCCTGTCCTATCAAAATCGGGCGATCGGGGGATCTCCTTGTCCGGCATCAATGGTCTAGACGATTCGAGTGAGGCGCACCTTACCGAGCGAAGGCGAGCCGGGATGCCTCCCAGCACCTTCCGCGCCGTCGTCGCCATCGTCATCGTCCTCCTTCTCATCAACGTCTACGCCCTCACCCAACTGTTCAGCCCCAACGTCCCTGATGATGACGAGAATGGGGATGAGCCCGAACCCATACTGCACCCATGGAACGTCACCGTGGAGGCCCAGGTGATCGATGAGGACACCACCTGGACGGAGCGGAGCGGGCCACTCGAGGCTCCCTTGGTCATCGCAGACGGCGCCACCCTTCGGCTGGAAGACTGCTACATCGAGCTGCTTGCAGAGGACTTCATCTTTTTCCGGACCCCCTATATCACCGTGGAGCGGGGGGGTAGGTTGGAGATCGCTGGCTCCACTGTCGAGCTTGTCTACGACCCCTGGCTCGAGCACACCCTGGTGGGACCTTTCTACAGCTGGCGGAATTACCCATACATGTCCCGGGTGGTGAACCTTACGGACACCGTGGATCCAGTGGTCTCCTTCGACGTCAAGTGGAAAGGGGAGGGCACTCGGCTGGCGGTGGCGGTGCAGCTCACCCCGGAGAGCGGTCTCGTTACCCTTGATACCCTAGAACCCACCGGTTCACCCGCTGACTGGTTCCATTTCAGCGTGTCCCTGTCCGACTATATCGGGATGGATGTAAACGTCGTTCTGTACACCCCTGACTTCCCGCAGGACGTGCTGTTCATCCACGACCTCATGGTGACGGACGGTGGAGTGCTCCTCCCCCACGACCTCCCTCTCTCGGAGAAGGGCTACATGCAGTACTGGCTCCGGGATGATTTCGCCACCTTCGACGGCGTATTCATGTGGTTCGGGCACTACTCCCAACTCATCTTCGCTGAGGGTGACATCCTGGTCGAAGACTCGGACCTGGTCTCCCCCGATGTGAGGCGGCGTGGCGACCGTAACTACATGCACCTCAACGTATGGGGAAGTTGGTCATTCAAGAACATAAGGGCATCCACCGGCGATTGGAACATCTGGATGGATGGTGCGAACCTCACCGTGAGGGGAGACTCGACGATCACGAACATACCTGTGGAGTGCAACAACTCCGTGGTCTCGGTGGACTCTACCAGGATCCGGTCGACATACGACATGTTCACATTGTTCGGGTCGAGCGGGAGCTTCAGCAACTCCACGTTCATATCAGATGGCGTGTCCCCCTTCCTTAGGTGGTGGGGGTGGGAGGCCAGACCCCTCTGGGCCATCAGCGTCGAGAACAACAGCGCCATCACGCCGGTCGACATCATCGATTGTGAGTTTCGTGGTGTCGGGCAGGCCATCGACATGGGCTATGCCTATGTCAACGTGAGGGGTTGTGAGTTCCAGGACATAACGAACCTCACGGTCTGGAACCACCATTCACAGGGGATCGAGTCGTGGGAGGATCTGGAAGCGAACAACGTGTTCCGAGACTCCACCGGCTTCCTCTACCTTCAGACCCGTCAAACCTTTGTGGAGCTCAACGCATCGGCCATCAATAGCATGTCCACAAATGCATACGATACCAATGGCAACAGGGTGGATGACTACGGCGTCCATCCCGACTTGTACCGTTACCTTATGGACTGGGACGGCCTCACTGGCAGGTTGATGAACCCCCAGGTGCTTGTGGAGTCCAAGGACCGGATCCGCTATATCGACCACGTGGAAATAGGCGTGGGTGCCGAGATCTACGGCGATTCTCTTTGGGGGTACGTCGTCTTAAATGTCTCGCCGTACGACGAAGCCGTGTACCTGGATGCATATCCTCCCCTCAAGGAACAGGAGGTTGACTGGTGGGACGAGGTATCCGCCCCCATCTCCCTGCGTGCCATCTATCCAACCCCCCAGTGTGAGACCGCTGGCGCTTACACGCTGGTGTCGAGGATATACACCGATCAACTGTATGCCATGAACGTGACCATCGACTTCATAATCAACGATATCCTGGTCAAGCGGTACAACGAGTGGGATATCGGAGAGATGATTGGTTCTACTATCGAACTGATCGAGAACCTCACCTTCGGCCAAGGCGCCAACAGGTTGAGCATCGTGGTGTCTGGTCAGGTCATCGACGAGAGCATGAACCTAACCGAGGAGCCGTTGGAGATAGGAAATCTGACACATCACCTCTTGAGGGTGAACTCAACCACATCGCCCTCGATCGTGAGGGAGTACCTTGGGAACGAAAACGCCTTCCTCCTAATGGACCCGGGCGTGGATGTTGAGATCGTCGGGCTCGAGCCATGGGAGATCGGTGAGGACGAATGGATGGGGAAAGGTATCCGAGTGATCGGGGCCGAGAACACCAGCCTTACCCTGACGGACACGGCTTTCGAGGGGGAGGCCAACTTCAGGATATCCTACCTTGCCCCAGTTGACATCCATGTGTCCGGTGGGACCTTTCAGAACCTTGAAATCACTCTTGAAAGGACATACCCTGACACAATTGGAGAAATTACGATGGAGATCGTGAACAAGATCAATCTCGACAACTTGACCGTCGAGTACCTGACCGTTGTCCTAATGCAAGGCCATTTGGAGCTAAGTGATATTTCGAACTCCTATGGGTTCTATTTCCATGGGTACGTCAATGCATCGGTATCCATCCAAAACTGCGACATGAACTGCGCATACTCTTCCATCTGGGGACCCTTCTCATCGATCGTCATGGAGGACTGCAGATTCACAGATATCGACGTTGATTATAGTGTCTTTCTCTATGCTGCCCCAGAGGGCATCGTTCGGGTCAGCAACTGCACCTTCTTGGGGACGTCCCTGGCAATCTTTAGGGAGAACAGCCTTGGGTCAGATTGGACCGTCTCTGTCACGGATTGCGAGTTCATCGGTGAGGGTGCGTATCTCGGAATCATGTGGGATCAACTCAACCAGAGGGACTGGGTCTACCCACCCAACGCCCTACCCGTACCTATGGGAACCATCGAGGGCAACGTGTTCCGGGGTGATGGCACCGGTATACTTCTCCATCACAAGCTGTATGGTGGATTCTGGGGAGACAACCAGCTGGACGAAGGGACCAGGCTGTGGGCCTGGTACATGACTGGTACGCTGGCACAATGTACCGACCCCACGGTGGGGGGAAAATCAGAGGTCATCATCTTGGAAGGACCGACGGCGTTCGACTTCTCGTTCGGTTTTGACAAGTGGCCCTTCAAGAATGATGTCATCATTGATGTCACGGACGACCCCTCGTCCGCCCTGGACCCCCCCAAGCAGCATGCGGTTATTACCTGGGGCCACAACTATGGATATCCTTCTACGGTGATGGGATATGGCGAGGTCGATCTGAGCCTGGACCAAAACGCGTTCGTGCATCCATACTGGCCCGACCTCCAGACGATACTCCCCGATTACGTGGAACCCTGGCCCATTCCCATGGGCTTCCCCTAGACGTGCCAGGCACGGCCCATCATCCGTGGAACTCGCGCACCGCCATGGCCACCGCCTCCACGTCCTGGGACGACAGTCCCGGATGCACGGGCAACGACAGCACCTCGTGGGAGAGCCGTGTGGCCACATCCACGCTCCCCGCCACCCTCGACTTGCCCTCGAGTATCGGGATCTCGGTGAGCGGATGCGGGTAGTACACCGCGCAGCCCACCTCGCGCTTCCGCATGTGGTCCCAGAGCCCGTCCCGGTCCTCCGACCTTATGGTGTACTGGTGGAACACG
>JAUVEQ010000170.1 GCA_030594725.1 Methanobacteriota archaeon | reverse complement strand
CGCGGATGCCCAGATAGGTGAACGCCCTCCAGACGCCGATCACCGCCACCGCCAGGACCAGGGCGTACACCGTGGTGTTGACAATATTGTAACCCTCGGTTATGCCTTCCTGTGGCTCTCGCTTGGCGTCGGCGACGATGGGACCCCAGAGGTACTTCCAGACGAAGTTGTCCCAGAAGACCTCGGGCCACAGGATGCATCCAAGGGTGAGCAACGCCACTGGGCCCACCAGGACGACCGTCCATACCAGATTCCAGTACTGCTCGTAAAAGGTTTTATAATCCAAGAGCCTGTTTCACACACCTGTTCGATTTGCCAAAGAAGTTGGCAAACATCATAAACATTGCGCAGGACCTTTTCCAGGGGGGCCATGATGGAGTTCACGAAGGCAAAGGCCATGGAATTTCCCCGGCGCATCATCGCCGGGCATGCATCGCTCGAGTCGGTGCCAGGCACGTGTCGGGAGTTCCAGCTGGATGGGCCTGCCCTGGTGATCACCGGCCCGACCACCCGAAAAGTTGCGGGCCAGGTGGTGTCCGACATGCTGGTCGACGCCGCCTACGATGTGGACTCCATCGATATTGGCGGCGCCACCCTGGACACGGTCGATGAGGTCAAGGCCCGAACCCGGGAGCTGGACGCCGAGTTCCTCGTCGGGGTCGGCGGGGGCAGCAAGATCGACGTTGCGAAGCTGGCCGCCTTCCAGTCGGGCTGTCCGTTCATATCGGTCCCCACCTCGGCCGCCCACGACGGGATCTCATCCCCCCGCGCCTCGATCAAGGACGGTGACGACAACATGTCCTTCACCGCCTCGGTCCCCATGGGCGTGATCGCGGACACCAGCATCCTCATCAAGTCACCATGGCGTCTGCTGGCCGCGGGCTGCGCCGACGTGATCGCCAACATCACCGCCGTGGCCGACTGGGAGCTCGCCCATCGTCTCAAGCACGAGGAGTTCTCCACCTCCGCGGCAACCCTTGCCAAGATGGCGGCCGAGGTCATCATCGAGAACGCCTCCCACATCAAACCCACCCTCGAGGAGAGCGCCTGGATAATGATCAAGCCCGTCCTGGTCTCGGGGGTGAGCATGTCCATCGCCGGCAACAGCCGGCCCACATCGGGGGCGGAGCACGCCTTCTCCCACGCCCTGGACCTGATCGCCCCGGGCCGGGCGCTCCACGGCGAGCAGTGCGGCGTGGGCACGATACTGATGATGGCCCTCCACGGGGGAGACTGGGAGCGCATCCGGAACGCCCTGGACACCATCGGCGCCCCCACCTCGGCCAAGCAGCTCAACATCTCGAAGGATGAGCTCATCCAGGCCATGACCTCCTGCCATTCCATCCGTGACCGCTACACCATCCTGGGCGAGAGCGGCATCACCGAGCGGGCGGCGGAGAGCATCGCCACGGAGACGAGGGTGCTCTAGAGACCTTCCAGTCCCGAGAGTGGGGATGGGGGGACATGTTCACCAGGCTCCGAGGTTGAGAGCCTTGACAGGTTGTTCGATATCGCGATGACGAGCTGGATCATCTGCTCCTCCGTCCTGTCGTTCTCCGGGCCGATGCAGACGCAGGGTCCCCTTTGACCCTCCGCAAGCGCCACGGTCACATCGTACCTCTCCAGCACGTATCGTTGCACGAACCTGTTCCCACGCACGCTCGTGGGAGGGAAGACGCCCTTCTTCCTGTACGTTATGAACTTGTCGTCCAAGGCCCTCTCGACGGCCCTGGCCACATCCTCGACGCGGGCTCGGGGCACATGGATGTACCTCCTGTTGTGGGACCATGCGAAGGTGAGGAACCTGTCGGCGAACGCGTATCCGAATATCAGAAGGAAGACGATATCCAGTGGGTCGAACGCGGACGAGCCCCTCCAGAAGTTCGAGGTGACGAGCAGAAGGAACACCAGGGGGAAGGCCAGGCCCCGGGCCAGCATGCCGTATCCGCTGTAGATCCGCCAGTCGGCCAGCGGCCCCGTCGACATGCGGTCGTGGGTATGCTCGTATTCCATCAATGGACCTCCATTGCCCGGCCCCGATGACCGATAGGAGCCGGTCATGTAAAAAGGATTGGCCATACCCGACGCTAGCTCGCCAGGGTGAACAGCCGGTCGTCCTCGTCCACGTCCCACAGGCCCAGCCTGGCACCCGCGTCGAGCCATCCGTGGGCGTAGCTCACACAGGCGAAGGCGGACACCAGGTCGCCCTCCTTGAAGAAGTGCCATCCGTCGGAGTGATAGGCCTCCGCCATCTCGAGGAAATCAGCCGCCACCTCCTCCAGGTGGCTGCGGGGCGGGGCGGTCACACGCAGTTTCTCGAGGGCCTGGCCGGTCCGCTCCAGGTAGTCCAGGACGTGCTTGGCATCCAGGGGCTGGGACTTCACCGGAGCCTTGGATCGCTTCTTGGAGGACTTCTCATCGTCGGCCATCTCGCGTCCTCCCTCAGCTGCTGTCGGCGGTGGCGGGCTCGTCCTCGACGACCTTCTCGGCCTCTTCCTTGGCTTCCTCCTTGGCCGCCTTCTTGGCCTCCCTGACCGCCGCCGTGCCCTCCTTCTTGCCCTTGGTCGAGATGACGCTGACGTCCTCCCCGCCATGCTTGGTCTCCCGCACGCGGATCTCCACGATCATTGGCCGGGACAGCGAGCTGCCTGTGATGAGTGCCACCCCGATGGGCAGGCCCTGGATATCATCATCCATGCCCTCGGTGAACCCCTCGATGGACTGGGCGATGACCTTGAGGTCGTTGGGCGATGTGAGCTTGAGTATTATCTGGGTGGCGCACTGGGAGAGCACGTTCTTGTCGATCTTGGCGGGACGCTGGGTCACCACGCACAGGCCCAGGCCGAACTTGCGCCCCTCCGCAGCCACGGTCCGCAGGGTCGTGCTGCTCCTGGCCACACCCTGCTGCGGGCAGAAGTTGTGGGCCTCCTCGATGACAAGCATCATGGGGGGCACCTTGTCCAACTTCCGGGCCTCGAAGAGCTTCCGGATGATGCGGTTGGCCAGCACCTCCTGGAGGTCGGTGTCGCAACCCTTGAGGTCTATGATGCTGGTCTGGCCCTCCTTGACGATCTCGCTGAGGCGGGTCGGGGTCTGGGAGAACAGGCCCATCTCCTTGTACATCTCCAGCTTGTTGATGATCGGCCACTTGTTCTCGGAGGGGCTCTCCATGAGAGCATCCAGCACCTGGTCGATGGTGTAGAAGCGCTTGCCCTCCTTGACCCTGCGCACCGCATCCACGAGCAGTTTCTTGTTGGCGGTGCCCGAGACGTCGATGAACTCCATCAGGTCCGCCTCGGTGGGATTGATGGAATCGAATGAGATCTGGGTCGACTCGGGGGTCAGCTTGATGTCCGCGGAGAACAGGGAGATGTGCTCGCCGTAACCCCGGGGTTTGATGCCGAAGCGCTTCATGAGCTGATGGTCCTTCTCCGAGACGTTGGGGAACATCAATGATGCGTACTCGCCGTGGGGATCGATGATGACCACGGGGACCAGGCGCTTCATGAGCTCCTCGATGAACACGCCCACGGTGTAGGACTTGCCCCCTCCCGTCTTCGAGAGGATGGCCATGTGCCGGGACACCAGCTCGTCGATGTCCAGGTTGACCCGGATGCTGTAGCCTCGCAGCAGGCCCATGTACGCGGTGGAGCCCCCCTCGGCCTTCATCCCGAGGACCGACCTCACCAGCTCGGTCTCCGCCCGGATGACCACCTCCCCCGCTCGGAAGGGGGTCTGGGGTTGCTGCAGGAGCCCCCGTTCGTCCCGGTAGCCGATGATGTCCACGATGCCCACCAGCTTCTCGTGGAACTCCACCACCTCGCCGCCACCGATCTGGCTGGCCTTGTCGTAGTCCACGTCCGTCTCCCGCTCCAGCTTGATGACCTGGCCCAGGACGGGCCCGTACATCTTGTGGTTCGCCTGGACGTACTCGTTGCGCTGAACGTTGCTAGCTGAGACGGCAATGCTGAAGTTGCCCGCTCTCACATTACCGAAAATAACGCCTATCGGCTCCATGCATCCCGTCATCCATATGTTGTACGGGACTTTTGAAGCTTACGGGTCCAATTCCACGGGTGGAACGGCCATGCAGTGGTCGGGCCAATGGTTAAGACCTCCCACTGATATACACACCAACATCCGGGGGACAGCAATGGATGAGGGTAGGGAATCCCAGGTTGCAAGGCGCCCATCGAGGCTGCCCACTCCCTCGGCCCTCACCAAGGCGGCCGCCCTCCGTGTGAAGGCGGACCGGGCCGTGCGCGGCCAAGACCACCGGCGGGCCGTCAAGTTCTACAAGCGCTCCCTGAGATTGAACTCCAGGGACCACATCGCTTGGAACAACCTGGGGGTGGCCCTGGCCCTGGTGGGGGAGACCCGGGAGGCGATCGACGCCTACACCGAGGCCCTCAAGATCCGCTCCACCTACGTGAAGGCCTGGTTCAACAAGGGGAAGGCCTTCCAGCAGCTGGGCATGTACCCTGCGGCCCAGATATGTTACTCGAACGTCATCCGGCTCAAGCCCAACACCACGGCCGCCTGGATCAACATGGGCGTGGCCTACCGGGAGATCGGTCAGTACGAACGGGCCTTCGAGTGCTACGAGAAGGCCCTCGAGGTCGACCCGAGCAGCGCCGTCGCATGGAACAACATGGGAGTGCTGCTAACGAGGACCGGTAGCCAGAAGCGCGCCCTCATGTGCTTCAACAAGGCACTGGAACACGATCCAAGGCTGGAGGAGGCACAGGTCGAGAGGGAGCACGTGATCGCGATCATCGAAACGAAACGCGACGCGATCTAGACCACTGGGATGAAGTCAACAGGGTAACCGCCCTCGGTCTCGCCTATCTGCAGGTAGAGGATCTCCGTCTCGGGCTCGACGCCGTAGAGGACGAAGCTGTTGTCCACCCTTGCCAGCCTGATGTGGAGGTTGGCCGTGTTGGCCACCCGCTGGGTCGCATCGACCAGGCCTGGCTTGGCGACGGTGACCAGGACGCCTCCGTCGGCCCTCACAGATTCCGAGACCAGGGAGATGACCTCTCGGATCTCCTCTACGCCGAAGCGCGATTCCTGGGTCTCGAGGCCCAGTATCCGCAGGGGGCCGGTACCCGTCCTCTCCCGGAGGCTCAGGGAGGCCTTGTCCCAGATGCCGAAGTCCTTGAGCGCGTCCTGGTACTCCAGGGCCACGATGTAGGGCTTGTTCTGGTCACGGGAAGGGCTGATCTTCTCGGCCACACGCATGTTCTCTTCGACGGTGGCCGGGTCGACCAGGCGCGAGTACCTGGTCTTGTAGTCCTCGGCGGTCTCACCACCCTCGGGCACGATCATGACCCCGCGGCCGTTCATCAGGAAGTTGCAGGCCATGGGGGTCGTGATCATCGAGACCACGTCGTTGGGAATGTACTGGCCAACCTCGAGCAGGACGCGGGAGCCCGGAGGGATCCCGCCGCCGAGGATGGAGTCCAGGTCGGGGTGTCCGGTGGAGTATCCCGTCTCGCTTTCGGGCACTGCCTTCATCGGGCTCATGATGGCCCGGTCCAGTGCCGGGTGTGGGGGCAGCAGACGGAAGTGACCACCGATGAGGGTGAAGAGCCACCGGGAGGTCTTGATCAACATCCCACGAAGCTTGTGGAGCTCCAGCTCACGGATGGAGTGGCCGTTCATTTCCGACCGGTGAAGAGTGAGGGTGCCATCCACGAGGAAGTCCAGGCTGTTGTCGCCCTCTCCCTCTATGACGGCTATGACGGACACATTGGTGCCCTCGACCAAGTCCTTCTGCAGCGCGGACATGATCTTGGTGACGGGCACCTCCCATTTCTCGGCGATACCCTCGAGGGAGTCGACGATCACGTAACTGCGCTCGGGCAGTTTCCGTTCCAGACTGGAGTAGAGCTTGTTCAGCTCGTCGAGGGGGTAGTTCTCGCACAGCTTCTCCAGCCGGGCACGGTTCACGGCCCGCTGGGGTTCCTCGGATGGATATATGGTGGAGAGGAAGTCCTTGGATGCGTTGAGGATCTCGACCTTCTCGGCGACCTGCTCCAGCTCCTCGGGGGTGGAGGTGGCACGCATCACCTTTAGCACCTCCTTGGAGGCGTCGAGGATGCTCTCGCGCCACTCCTTCTCCTTGAGCCACTTGAAGTGGCTGTACAGGGCCTCGTCCGAGACGCGGGTCGAGAAGTAGATGGAGGTGTCGAAGGGTAGCACGTCCTCGATGAGCTGCAGGACGAAGGTGGTCTTGCCCGTGCCCGATGCCCCCTTCACGAGGAGGGAACGGGCCGACGGCTCGTGGAAGAAGTCGCGTATCGGCTCGGGGATGCCAGTGATGTTTCCCCTCCCTTCACCGTCTTCCAAATTCACACCCATCCGACGTACTCGCTGTCGATATATAACCCTTCTGTCCTGATTCTCAGGTCCAACACGGCGTGGCCAGGCCCCCGCTGGCAGACCCTTATTGGCACCCATGTGAGAACGCGTCTCAATCCCAGAATCTCTTGGTCCTGGCGT
>JAUVEQ010000051.1 GCA_030594725.1 Methanobacteriota archaeon | reverse complement strand
ACGCCAGGTAGAAGTAACCGTTGTCCGAGATGGACTCGATGTCGGTGTTGGGGTTCTCGATGAGGTCAGGCACGTAACCGGGGGTCACCGTCCACGGGATGTGGTCCACCAGGCCTGACTTGAGGGCCAGGATGGCGGTGTCCAGCGAGGCATAGAGGGTGAAGTAGATCTCCGTCACCTGCTGTGGATACATCCAGTCTCCCGAGGGGGTCTTCTCATCCACTCCCCAGTAATCCTCGAATACCACCACGCGGCGGAACACATCGGCTTCGCCGGAATGATAGTACATCGGGCCCGTGCCTATGGTGGCTGCGGGGTCGGTGTTCCAGAGGATGTCAACGATCCCATCGGTGAGATGGTCTGCCCAGATGTGCTCGGGTATGATCGGTATGCCCAGGGTCATCAGGAAGAACTGGCCGTACGGCTTGCCCATGATCATCTTGACGGTCAAGGGATCGACAATGGTGAGGCCCTCGAAGGAACCGTCGCCATTCGCGTCGATGGTGCCGTCGATCTCGTCGGCAGTGCACGTCCCATCACCATCGGCGTCGAAGGCGTCGATGAGGTTGGAGGCGTAGGTGGTGCCGTCCCTCAGCGAGCTGAAGGTGAAGTAGACATCATCTGCGTCCATTGTCTCGCCGTCGTGGAACGTTATATCGGGACGGATGTCGACAGTGACGGTGAGATTTGTCTCATCCGTATCATCGAATACCCATCCAGACGCCATCGCGGGGTAGATGATGCCACCGGGATCTAGGCCCGATAGGCCCTCCCAGCACCACTTACCGATGACGTAGTTCTTCCATACCGAATTCGAGTTCAGATCGAAATTGTTGAAATTCGGCATGTCCTGCTGCATCGCGATGCGCAGGACCTCTTCATCGCCCGCTGCCAGAGTAGTGCCGACAATTGGAGCGACCGTTCCGATTACCATTATTGCCACTAACGCAAAAGCTATTTTTCTTTTCAACCTCAATGTAGTACCCTCCCAGAGGCTGTCCACTGAATGTTTCTACCTTGTATATATAAATTATTACTGAATGGGTTCTGATAGCCCCTGAAAGGACAAGCCAGGGGATGCTGGTTCGAGATCGATTCGAGTGCATTCCATCAACAAATCGTGGAACTGAGTGGATTCACTATCCTTAGGGCGTCCTAAAAATAGATATGGGAAAAAAAGGCCCGGGGGGTTGCTGGCCCCCCATTCTCTGGCCGGTCACGCGGGATCCTCTTCTCCGTCGCCGCCCTCGGTTCCTGGCCCATCGGCAAGCCCTGTACTGACACGTGACACCCACTCGAAGAGGCCTGCATTGAACAGTTGGGTGTTCACCTCGTCGGCCGTCAGGCCGCTCTGGAGGCTCATCTTGAGGAGGGTCTCGTACACCTCCCGGTTCTCGGGAAGCACCCGAGCTGTGATCACCAGGTCCTCTTCCTCGCTCATGCCATCATCGCTCCCTGATGGGTGTACCCCTGTACACTACTTATGTACATTATTACTTGGTCTCGGCAGCCTCCCATTGAGCGGCTTCCGTGCCCTTGTCGTCACAGTCGCCCCGAAGCCCCTTGCCGGCAGCACACGAGATGTTGCCGATGAGGTCGGTGATGCTCTGGCCCGTGAGGGATTCCACCACCACTGGGAGCTTTGCGAGGATGTCCGCCGACCTGTTGACCAGACCGGCCTGACCCTCTCCACCCATGATGATGATCTTCTCGGTGTTGAGCAGCGGGATGCTGATCTCGTGGGCGATCTCCGGCAGGGCGTCGATGATGAGTGAGGCTATCGCGGCCTCGCCATACTTGGACCACGCCGCGGCCTTCTTCTCCATGGCCTCCGCCTCGGCGAGTCCCTTCGCCTTGATCGCGTCGGCCTCGGCGAGACCCTTGGCCCTGATGGCCGCTGCCTCGCCGTCGCCCATCAACCTGATTACGTCCGCCTCGGCGGTGCCTTCCTTGCGGATCTTGTCCGCCTGGCCGTCCGCCGTCAGCGAAAGGTTCTGCTTCTCTCCCTCCGCGATCAGGATGCGCTTCTGCCGCTCGCCCTCGGCGAGGGTGACCTCCACCCTCTTATTACCGTCGGCCTCCGCGGCAACGGCGTCCGCACGCTGCTCGGCGGGAACCACCTGTGATGCCTTCTGCTCCTGCTCCATGCGCTTGACCTCGGCCGCCTCGACCTCTATGGACTTCTCCTTGTCACGCAGGTCGATGGTCCTCTTCTCGACGATCAGTTCCTGCTGTCGTACGGAATCTTGGATGTTGAAGGCGATCTCCTTGTTCGCGCGCTCCTTCTCGACCTCGGCCTCCGCCAGCTGGCGGGTGATGTCGCGGTCCCTGTGATAGAGGGCGACCTTGGCCTCGGCCTCGGCGTTCGCCTTTTCCGCCTCCTGGGCTGCGATGGCCTCCTGGATGGTGGCCTCCCTGTTGGCGATCGCCTTACCGATACGGGCGTCCCTCTTGACCTCCTCGGTCCTCTTGATACCGAGGGCGTCGAGGTAGCCGTGCTCGTCCTCGATCTCCTTGATGACGAACGAGCGGATGTCGATGCCCATGTTCTTGAGGTCCGAGGTGGCCATCGTCTGGATCTTGCCCGAGATGGTGTCCCGGTCGGAGTTAATTGCCTCGATGGTCATGGTGGCACACACGCCACGGACGTGCCCCTCCAGGGTCTTCAGTGCGATCTCGTCGATCTCCGCATTGCTCTTGTGGAGCAGGTGCTCCGCAGCGACCTTGAGGGATTCGGCCTCGCTTGACACCTTCACCTGCGTGACCGACTTGATGTTGATCTTCGCACCCGATCGTACGACGTCGGTGACGATATCGTCCACGTGGATGTCAAGGGTCCTGACGTCCAGTGGCAGGAACTCGTACGCCTCGATGATGGGCAGGATGAACTTACCCCCACCCGAGATAACCTGATAACCAATCGTTTTGCCAGGTTTCATCTTCCTACCATAAACGACCATCGCCTTATCGGGCGGGACCTTCTTGTATCTCGCTGCATAGATAATGAGCATTGAGATCAATGCACCGAACAATATGACGATTACCAAGATCGCACTAGATATCTCTACCATCTAATCCACCAAACCCGTTTTTTTCCTCACTAATGCAGTGCTTCCAACAAACTCTCGGATAGTAACTATGGCGTCCTTCGAGATCTCATCGTCGGACGTGGCGGTGATAAGGGTCCGCCCCCTTTCCTCAGTGATTATCAGTATCTGCCCGTTCTCTCCGGGCTTGATCGGGATCGTCACCTGTGCATCCTTCCCAACAAGGGTCTTGAAGGATACCTGGGTGTTCGCCTGCGTCTGGATGAATGCCTTGAGCAGGACGAAGAACAGAAGGGCGCTTATGCCCAGGCTGATCAGGGCTGCCACGATTGCGACCACGAGCGGATTCCACTCCATGGCAGTGAATATCGTTCCGAAAGCGCCGAAACATGTCCCGAACGAAAGGACCAATGGCAGGCTGAGGGGGCTGAGGCCCACACCCACGTCCCCGTGACCTGCCTCGAAATGCCCGATATCCACATCGGGGCTCGCGTCGAAGTCCATGTCCCCCATGTCGCCGAACCCGAACAGGGCCATTATTATCAGGGTGACCCCGCAGATGAGGGTGATGAGCAGATACAGGCTGATCTCAATTGCCATTCCTATCGCCTCCTGGTTACATCATAGTAGTCGTCCCGGTAGCTCTGCTGCTGGGGACTTCGTTTCGTCTGTGCTTGGCGAGAGTCCGCCACCTCCTGCTCCCATTCGCGGAGTCGCTTGATGTAGTCCCGCCACTCGTCGAGCTTCACCCTGCATCTTGGGCAGTAGACGGCATCGGAAGGTATCTTGTAGGAGCAGTTGGGACATATCTGCATCGACTCGGTCCGTGTCCGTTCCTTCCTATGGGACCTTTTCTTCGCGATGGCCCTTCGTTGTACTTGGACGATCGTGCCGCAATTGCGACAGACACCCTCATGGATATCCACAAGGGTCCTGCAGTTCGGACAGGCCTGACCTCGGAACACGGGACCGTGCTTACCGAACCCAAGGTGCCTGTCACAGTCGAAGCAAAGGTCCCGGTACTCGCCGAAGAGGAGGTTCCGTTCTGGATCGAATCCCAAAGCACGGTCGTGATCGAACCCAAGCGGCCTGTCCACTACGAACTGCAGGAATTGTCTACTGTCTATCACAGTGATACCTCCAGTTCGGACCCCCCGGTTGAATGTTCAGCCCTCGGCGCTTTCTTATAGGCTTTGAGAGTAAAAAGGTATTCGCTACTCTGGGAAGATGGTTGTGCGACCCGAAAAGCGACCCCCGAAGCATGTTGCACCTTACACCAATATATATGTGACTCCGATTATATTAATTTATCGTAAATAATGGACGGGGCATTATCCGGGATGCAATCGTTTAATCCACGACCTTACATAGGGAAGTTAGGTTTAGCTCAATTTAACAGAATCCACGAAAGAGGTATTTAAACCATTTATTAGGCTTAATAGGGTCGGGTGGCATTCCGTAGGCCAGGCCCGATGGCCCATTCTCTCGTATCGTGACCAATTCCCGAGGCCCCCTAGGTCCTGTACGGCGATGGGACCACGTGGGCCGGTGGGACGGCGTAGGCCCAACGGATGGTGATCCGGAGCCAATCGACGTGCACGCCCCATTGGACGGAGAGCATGTTGATCTCGTCGGTGACCCCCTCGTCGAGGGCCTGGGGCCTGGGTCGGAGGTCTACCGCGTCGTTGTTCTCCAGCTCTGTCCGTAGCACACGGACGGCAGTGTCCTTCGTTGCATCCCTCCAGTCCTCACCCGCCTCGGACACGGCCAGCTCGTGCACAAGACGGGCGCTCATCTGGAAGTGGGCCGAGACCCGCCATCCGTCCCGGGTGATCACATCATGGACCTCCCCGTCCATGCGGACGGGGCCCTTGGGCATCAATTTCACCTTGTGGCCGAAGGGGAACACCAGGTGGGCCCCCTTGGCGATGACCCGGCGTCGACCCGACCGGTCAGACACTATGCCGACCTTTCCCTCCGGGACGATCTTGATCGAGGCGAGCACCGAGGCTGCACCGTATATCACAATTGCGGCCAACGCAACCCACATGAGGGCCTCTGCCACCTTTGATGACCCCGGGGATGATAGGAATGAGGGCACGTATAAACCTTGGGAGACCGTTGGCCTTGCCCAAGGGCGATGGGGAGAAGCTTATTATGCACCTCGGGGCCTTCATATCGCCATGGAGCTCAGGGTCGATGGCTGGTCGGTGGGTGCACGATTCTCGGTGAGCCACTTCATTCCCTTCCACCACAAGTGCGGGAGGTTGCATGGCCATACCTACGCAGTTGGCTGCGTCTTCAAGGGCGACGTGTCCTCCGAGGATGACATGGTCATTGACTTCATCTCCGTCAAGGAGGTCCTGCGTGAGCTCTGCGATGAACTGGACCACCACGTCCTGGTCCCGACGGAGAACGCCCACTCCACCGTCGAGGTGGATGGGGACGAGGTAAGGGTGGAGACCCACGGCAAGCTATACATGTTCCCCCGGGAGGACGTCAAGCTGCTTCCCATCAGCGCCACCACCGCCGAGCGCCTCGCGGACTGGTTCATAGATCAGATGTTGGACCGCATCGAACTTCCTCCAGGCATCACCAGGGTGGACCTGGGGATCGAGGAAGGCCAAGGCCAGGGCGCATGGACCACCAGGGAATTCCCCTGAGGTTCCTGACCGATCAGACGGATATCAGCTTCGATCGAGGCGCGGTGGTGAGGACCTCGGGCTTGCCCTTGCGGACGACGACGTCGTCCTCGATGCGAACGCCACCATAGCCCGGCAGGTAGACACCCGGTTCGACGGTGAAGATCATCCCGTCCTTGAGGGGTTGGTCGATGAGGGTGTGGATGACCCCTCCATCGTGGACGGACAGACCTATGCTGTGCCCCGTCGAATGGATGAACCTCCCCTTGAACTCGGTAGCCTCGATGTGGTCCTCCACGGCCTTGTGGACGTCCTTGCCGTTGTTACCCTCGACCATCATGTCGATGCCGATCCGCTGGGCCTCGAGCACCACATTGTACATCCTCTGCATCTTGGGCTCGGGCTTGCCGCAGACGAAGGTCCTGGTGAGGTCGCTGACGTACCTGCCGACCCGGGCCCCGAAATCGAAAAGGGCGAACTGGCCTTGCTTGAGCTTCTTGTTGCCCGCGGTGTAGTGGGGCTCTGCGCTGTTCTTCCCGAAGCTGGAAATGGTGGTGAAGGACGGTTCAAGTGCACCGTAGAGCTGCATCCTGTGGTTTATCTCGGCGGCCACGTCGGTCTCCCTCACGCCCTGGTCGAGGAACTCGGGGATCTTTCTTGCCACCTTGGACACTATCCTGCAGGCCTTCCGTATCTGCTCGATCTCGGTCTCGTCCTTCACCAACCGGGCCTGCATCACGGCCTTGCTCACGTCGACCAGCTTGGTCCTTGGCATCGCCTTTTGCAGGTCCATGACGGCCGCGTAGCTCACCTCGGGGGAGTTGATCCCTATCCGCTTGCACCCCTTGAGCATGGTCTGGAGATGCTCGCCTATCTCGGCCCGTCTCGGTACGACAGTCAGGTCCAGACCATATCCCTTGGCCGAGGTCTCCTCCAGGGGCGGCACGATGACCTCCATGTCCCCGCTGGGGAACATGAGCACGGTCGACGACTCGAAGAGACCGGACCGGATGCCCGTCACATAGAAGAAGGTCTTGTCGATGATCGGTTCAGTGCTGTTCCGGATGTAGATGGCATCCACATCCTCGTCCAGGTTCTCGAAGATATGTTCAACGCGATGTCTCAAGTCCACACCTCCCATCTTCCCGTGAGCGAACCACGGGTAGGGCCAGTGGATGCCGTTCCGGTGATAAGAAGGTTGTCCCGGCCGCCGATATCCCATCAGGCAACCTTGAGCTCCACGACGAAGGCCGCCCCCTGTGAATGGTCGCCTGGCACCCGGTCCTCGACCCAGGTCCGGCCTCCGCTCCGCTCGACGGCCTTCACCACGATCGAAAGGCCCAAGCCGGTCCCGTACTCGTTGAGGGCCCGCCTCTCGAAGCGACCGAAGATCGTCTGCTTGTCCCTGTCGGCCACGCCGGGTCCACGATCGGCGAACCTGATCCTCCAACGGTCCGAGCCCTCCACCTCGGCCTTGATGACCTGGATGTCGACTATCTTCACCTTGTGGGTATCGTACTTGATCGCGTTGTCAAGGAGGTTGATGAAAACGTCGTCGATGAAGGCCTCTCCCAGGGCCATCGGCACTTCCTCCTCCAGGTCCAAACGGACGTCCAACGTATCGTGGGAATGGGCCCGTTCCACCGCCCACACGGCCTTCACAAGGGTCTTGTTGAGGTCGACCTCCTTGAGCTCGATCTGCTGGCTACCGAGATGTGACAGTCGACGAACGTTCCGGAGAAGGTCGGAGGCCCGGGCCATCTGGTCGTGGGCGTATGGAAGGAACTGGTTCACATCATCGAGGTCGGTGGCGAGATTGCACAGTTCCAGGTATCCTCCCAGGCCCTGGACCGCGTTGTTGAGGTCGTGGGACATTATGTCACAGTAGAACTCCGCCTCGTTCTTCGCGTCCACGAGGGCCTCCTCGAAGCGCTTCCTGTCGGTGATATCATGTATGACGCCCTGATATGCCAGCGTCTTGCCGGAATCGTCCATACGACGGGTGGCCGACACCAGCACGAACAGCTCGCGTCCCGAGGGAAGCAGGAACGTCGCCTCGAAACCTGCGACCGCTCCCTCCCGGTCAAGGCGTCCGATGAAGTCGAGCCGTTCATCCTCGTTGACGAAGAGCTC
This sequence comes from Methanobacteriota archaeon, assembly GCA_030594725.1. Taxonomy (GTDB): domain Archaea; phylum Thermoplasmatota; class DTKX01; order DTKX01. Next base: position 3,475 of record JAUVEQ010000051.1, on the reverse strand, counting down.
CTCCAGGCTGTAACCGTAGGTCCCGTCCTCGATCTTGGGCAGACCCAGCACGGTCTCCCCCGCGGGATTGAGCTCCATTATGCGACCGTCGTCCCTCGCGATGTAGACCGGATCGAGGCTGTCGGTGTAGAGGTTCGAGAACCTGCGCTCGGCCAATCGGAGCTGCGACTGGTGCTTGATCATGTCACGGACCATCTGCTTGAAGGCCGTCTCCAGCTCCTGGAACTCGTCCGTTGGTCCAAGCTCCAGGGACGTGTCCCATTGACCGTTGCCCACATCCTTGGACCAGCTGACGAGGGAACCCAGGTCCCTGACCAGACCCTTGGAGAGCACGACGGAGATGACGATGAGGGCTCCAGCCACTATCAGACCGGCCGCCACGGCGGTGAGTCGGACCACCTGCAGGCCCTGCTCGCCATCAGATTGGTCCATCTCCACGACCAGGGCCAGGTCCCACTTGTCCAGGTACTCGTAGGCCTCCATCTCCGGCTCGGAGTTCGACACGATGTGGAAACCCGAGCCGCCCAGAAGGGCCTCCGAGGCTCCCTTGGACAGGGATCTGCTACCCGGGACCTCCCCGTCCGGGGTGATGGTCATGAGGTTCCCATCGGGTCCCACTATGTATGCCCCTCCGCTGTCGCCCAGTTCCTCGTGGATCACCAGAATGCTCTGGAGCTCGCTGCCGTAGATCAGGCTTGCCAGTATCGCAACGGGTGAGCCGAGATCGTTCAGGACGGGCTGCGTCACCAGGAGCGTGGGAGTAGCACCCCAAGGGAGGTTGGGGAGGTGAATGACCCTCGGGCCCTGGCGCGCCAGCGTCAGCTTGCTCTCGTTGAGCAGGATATAGCCCTCGATCTGGGACTGGCCGTTGGAGATCACTATGGCCCCGAAGTCCGCGTCCATCACCATGTAGACCGCACCTTCCTGTTCACCCATCGTGAACGCATCGAGGAGCCCCAGGATACGCTCGGCCTCTGCCTGGGCGTTCGTGCCGCCGTAGAAGTCCCTCACGACGGCGGAAGCGTCATCGACAACGCCTGGGTCCGAGGCCACGCTTCCGAGGATCTCCTGTCGGATCAATAGGTGATCGTCCAGATGCTCCTCGAGGTCCGTCGCTATCCCGACCATCATGATCTTGTTGGACTCGTTTATCTCGTCGTTGGCCGAGGAGACGATAGCGTAGTTCATGAAGGCGATGGCAGGTAGACTGATGGAAAGGATGACAACAAGGGTCAGATGCCAGTACTTCATCCTCTTCGGTCACCTCCAGTAAGCCTCTCGACCTCTGGTCCAGCACTTCGGTCCAGTCCTCCTACAACTCCCAATTGGAGAGCAGGCTGGCTGCCCTTCGCGATTTATCAGCTACCGGATATGAACATTGGCACCCGAATCCCAAGGCTAAGAAAGCCCTTGGACCCAGCCAGGCCTGGAGAGAAGCATTTAAAAGGGACCCGCCCATTCCCCACCGATGGACGGTCCAGACATCTCCGTGGACCTTTGCGGGGTCCTCATGGAGAACCCGGTGATGTTGGCCTCGGGGGTACTTGGCGAGACGGGTCCGTCCCTTCTTGAGGCCCTTGAGGGGGGAGCTGGCGCCGTCGTCACCAAATCCATCGGACCCTCGCCCAGGGAGGGAAATCCCAATCCCACCGTCGTGACCCTCGGGGATTCCCTGCTCAATGCGATGGGCCTTCCGAACCCGGGCATGGAAGCTTATGCGGAGGAGCTTGAATGGTTGAGACAGGGGTCCGAGGCGCCCGTCCTCGCTTCGGTCTTCGGTACCTCACCAGATGAGTACGCCGAGGTGGCTGCCCGCCTGGCACCCCTTGTCGATGGCATCGAGCTCAACCTGTCCTGTCCCCACGCCAAGGGCCTGGGAGCCGAGATGGGAGGGGATCCCGCCATGCTCGAGCAGGTGGTCCGGGCGGTGGTGGATGTCACGGACCTGCCCGTGCTTGCCAAGCTGACCCCCAACACCGGGGACATCGGGGCCCTTGCATCCGCTGCTGAGAGGGGAGGCGCATCCGGTCTGGTGGCCGTGAACACCCTCCGAGGGATGGCGGTGGATGTGGAGATGGCAGCACCCGCCTTGGCCAACACCTATGGAGGCCTCTCCGGCGATGCCCTCAGACCCGTGGGAGTGAGGTGCGTCCACGAGATCGCTGGCATGACGAGCCTGCCGGTCGTCGGTGTGGGAGGGATCTCGAACCATATCCATGCACTGGAGTACATCATGGCCGGCGCGACGGCGGTCCAGGTCGGCACCGCGATCAGGACCGATGGACCCCGGATCCTCGGTCGCATAGCAACCGACCTTCGCGATTGGTTGGCGGACCACGACCACTCGTCCCTGGCTGATGTCCGGGGCATACTGGTCAGAGGTGGGCACCGGTGAGGTCACGACCGGTCTCCGTTACCGGGGTGAGGAGCGAGACCCCCACCCAGTGCACCATCGTGCTTGACTGGGAACCCGAAGCACAGCCAGGCCAGTTCGTGATGGTATGGATACCCGGGGTCGACGAGGTGCCCATGGGCTTTTCCAGCATCGGACCCTCGGCCGCCATCACCGTCCAAAGGATGGGAGACGCCACGGAGGCCCTCTGCGCTTTGGACCCTGGCGACAGGGTCGGGGTCCGCGGACCCCTCGGCAAGGGCTTCGAGCTGCTCGAGGGCAAGCGCTGTCTCCTCGTGGGGGGTGGGAACGGTGTCGCACCCCTCGTCCCCCTGGCGGAGGCCCTCGTCGCCAAGGGTTGCCGTGTCTACACCGCAGTGGGGGCCAGGACGCGAGAGGAACTGCTCTTCATCGACCGGCTCGCGGGGATCGCCGGTCCTGCACCCGAGGTGGCGACGGATGACGGTTCCGAGGGGCACCACGGGTTCGTATCCAACCTGGCACTGCGTCTGATGGACGAGTTCCGACCCGATGTCGTCTACACCTGCGGACCAGAGCTGATGATGAGGAAGGTCGCCGATGCGTGTTGGGAGAGGAGCATACCGTTCCAGGCCTCCTTGGAACGGTACATGAAGTGCGGCATCGGCCTGTGCGACGCCTGCGCATGCGGGAGGTACCTGGTCTGTCGTGATGGCCCGGTACTGACGGGCGAGCATCTCCGTGGGGTCCCGGACTTCGGTTCCTTCAAGAGAGGACCCTCAGGCGTAAAGGTCCCCTTCGCGGCCCCGGACGGAGGCGGTTCCATCGGCATCGGGCTCGGGTCAGAGGACTGACACAACCCTTTTGAACGGTCGTCGCCATCACGCTGGTATCATGGCCCTTCTCGTGGAGCTCTCGGGCGAGCAATTGGAGCTGGCCAGCCAAGAGGCTTGGGCCGCCGCCTCTACCCTCTCGGGCAGCGAGGTCGAGGTCCTTTTCGTCGATCACCCCGCCCTTGTCCTGGATGCCCCGGAGGTGCAAGGTCGTGACCTGGCCCTCCGTCTGGGTCTGGCACACCACGTCTCCGACCAGGCCATCACGGGC
>JAUVEQ010000255.1 GCA_030594725.1 Methanobacteriota archaeon | reverse complement strand
TTTGGGCCAACAACTTTGGCCAGCGGGGCGTCATCGATCTGGGCAACATCGGGGCGGTCGCCCTCGACGGCGTGGCGGGAGTGCTCGGCGCCATCGGCGCGAAGCGCCTCGAGATCGCCACCTCCGGCGACAGGGAGGTCCAGCGGACCCTCATGCAGCTGCTGGCCGAGCTCGATGGCTTCGACCCCATAGGCGACGTCAAGATCATCGCGGCCACGAACCGCGTTGACATCCTCGACGACGCCCTCCTCAGACCCGGTCGTTTCGACCGTATCATCGAGATCCCCGTTCCCTCCCGGGAGGCGCGGGTCATGATCTTCAAGATCCACTCCAAGCGGATGAGCCTGATAAAGGGCGTGGACTTCGAGGCCCTTGCCGACCGCACCCCGGACGCGACGGGTGCGGACATCAAGGCCATCTGCATGGAGGCTGGCATGTTCGCCATACGTGACGAGCGGAAGAAGGTCAATTTCGAGGACTTCGAAAAGGCCACAGCTAAGATCATGGATGACGATGACGCGGGCAAGAGCAGCACTGGCGCCATGTTCGCGTGATCACAACCTGGAATGGGGGTATCGGGTGCCTCGCGAAGACGACGAGGAGGACGAAAAGTCCAAGCAGCCCAAGCAGTCCAAGCAGCCCAAGCAACCCAAGCAACCCAAGCGGGAGAGGGTGGAGACCGTCCCCCTGGGCCTCCGAAAGCCAAAATCCCCCAAGTTCGAGCCTGCCCATTTCTCAGAGGAGCAGCGGATGCGCGACGATGAGACCGAGGAAGGCCTGCTCAGGAAGGCTGAGAAGGGGTCCTTGGAGCCGCCCGAGCTGCACCAGGACTACGAGATCCGGGACGGTGACGAGACCGACCGTCATATGGAGGGCGTGTCATCGCTGAACGCCGTCAAGGAGATGATCGCCTTGGCGAAGGAAGAGGTCGAGGACGAGATGGGGGTCAAACCCAAGGCCTTCTCCCAAAATCGCTTGGACAGGCTCATCGTGTTCACCCGCGAGGCTGTCACTGGTTACGGCGAGGAGGCAGGCTATGCCGAGCTCAAGAAGCGGGTCCGAGAGCTGATCGAGGAGGATCAGCAGACCGCCGCCGAGGAGTTGGAGCGGAAGAAGAAGGCCTACCTGAGAAGGACCGAGAAATGAGGGCGCCCTCAGTCTCACCACGCCATATACAGCAACATAATTATACCGTCGATGAGATTGCCGAAAATCCCCTGGGATACCTGGCGGTAGCATGAGCGAGGTCGATGAGCAGGTAAATGAGGCCATGAGGGAGGTCGAGCAGGTGCTCTTCCGGTCTTTGGAGGGTTCGACCGTCCTCGAGGACATGGGCACCCACCTCATTGAATCCGGCGGGAAGCGTATCCGCCCCGAGCTGCTGATCGCCAGCTACCTGGCTGGAGGCGGCAAGGACGTTAGCGAGACGTACAAGGTGGCGGCCGCCTTCGAGCTCATCCACACAGCGAGCCTCATCCACGACGATATCACCGACGACCCCACCCTGCGCAGGAGGCGACCGGCCCCCCACAGGAGGTACGGCCTCTCTCGGGCCCTCGTGGCGGGGGACTACATCTTCGCCAAGTCATTCGAGCTCCTCGCCGGTGCCAGCGAGGAAGTGTCCCGGGCCATCGCCGAGGCGGCGGTGTCCACCGCTGAGGGAGAACACATCGAGCTGTTGCTCTCCTTCGATACCAACGTCACCCGGGAACAGCACATCGATATCATGCGCAAGAAGACGGCATGCATATTCGCCGCCGCGGCCAAGGTCGGCGGGATCATGGCCGGGATGGACCCCGAGGACCTGGTCGCCGTGGAGTCCTTCGCGGAGAACATCGGGCTTGCCTTCCAGGTGACCGACGATGTCCTCGACCTGGAGCCCAGCGCCGCACTCACCGGCAAGCCCTCCGGGATGGACCTGCGGGAGGGCCGCATGAACGCTGTCATCTACATAGCCCTGGAGCGGCTGGAGGGTAAGGACCGGGACACCGTCATCCGGGTCTTCATGGCCTCCTCCCCATCCACCAAGGACGTGGAGAACGCCCTGACCCTCGTCAGAGGCACCGGAGCCGGTGGCATCGCCATCATCGAGGCCCAGAGATACATGGACAACGCCATGGAGGCGTTGGGGGACAGGTTCGACACCGCCATCCGGGCCCATCTGGAGGCCATGGCCTTGGAGATCATCAGGAGGAGGTCCTGACGGTGAGTTCTGAGCCTGAGCCGGGCTCATCACGACCAAGGGCTGCAAAGGGACCAGATGGCGAAAGGGGAATGCCCGAGGACCGCCAGATCGTCGTTGTAGGAGCGGGGCCCGCCGGCTCGACGGCCGCCCGCTACGCCGCCGAGGCGGGCGCGGATGTCGTCCTCATCGACCGTCGTACCATAATTGGAAGACCGGTGCAGTGCGCGGGCTACCTCCCCACACCGGGGGAGCTGGCCGAGATGCTGCCCGACGTGCCTGACCAGGACGAGCTCTATCAGGTCGACGACTCCTTCGTGCTGGCCCGCACCTACGAATCGGTGATGGTCTCCCCAAAGGGCCGGAAGAAGACCCTGAGGTTCGATGGGATGACCATCGACCGTGGTGAGTGGGACCCCCACCTCGTGGACCTCGCCGTGAAGGCGGGGGCGGAGTTCCGCCCCTCCACGCAGGCCATCGGCCTCGAGCAGGGAGTGCTCCGGACGGACCGGGGCGACCTGATCCCGGGGGTCGTGATCGCGGCCGACGGACCCCACTCCCGGATCCGCGGATCGGTGGGCCTTCCCGATCCAAAGCTCATCGCACCCGCCCTCAACGCCCCCTCCAAGATGCTCCATTCGGGGAAGGTCGAGATGCACTTCGCCGCCGAGGCGCCGGGGGCATACGGATGGGTCATCCCGACCGGCCAGGGGATGGCCCACGTGGGTCTTGGAGCCGACCCGAGACGCAAGGTGGGGGACCTCAAGGCGAACCTGGAGTCCTTCGCGGCCAGGGTGGGCGCGGAGCTGGGGCCCGTCACGGGTGGTTTCGTCCCGTCCGCGGGCCCGGTCAAGAGGACCGTGTCCGGCAACGTCATGCTGGTGGGCGACGCCGCAGGCCACGTAATGGCCTCCAACGGTGGAGGGGTCCCGATAGCCCTCGCCACCGGAAGGGCGGCGGGGCAGGTGGCCTCAAGGACACTGAGCGGATCTGGCGACCTCTCGGACTACCAGCGCCGGTGGAGGGCGGAGGTCGGGGACGTGCTCGCCACATCGGCAAGGTTCCGGTGGGCGGCCGGTCAGCCCATATGGTCGCCCCTCGCGATGGACATGGCGATGTGGGCCTTCCCCAAGTCCCAGATGCTCCGGGCACTCAAGTGTCAGAGGATATTCTGGATCTACTGAGGCGAGCGGTCCGTCTAATCCGTCTTTTGAGACTGGCCTGTCATCAACCATGGTTGTACGACACTTGAGTATATTGCGTGCATTTTCCTGTTCATCAGCACGTAATCGTTAAGGCCTTGTTCACGTCTCGCTTTACGACTGACAAAAAAGAATGGTCTGGCTCCTTTCGAAGAATCGTAAAGGGTGATATCCTAATTGGCTTCACGATCCGGAGTAAGATAGGATCATGGTCACCTTTCGATTCTCTCCTCAATCCGTTTGATCGAGGTACTCACGTAGCTCACCCATTACCTCCCCGAAGTCTGGCAGCCTTCCCATCACAAGGCTCCCCAGGTCCCTTTTCCAGGCACCCTTCCTCGATTCTGCAACGGCTATGAGCTCGTCCGGAGCGTACTCGAGGTCGTACAAAGCCAGCTTCCTCTGGACCATCGCGGCATCTAGGTCCACTCTCTTCCTGCACAGGAACCAGAGGTCGTACACGTCCCTGGGCTTGTCCCTCGTCATGATGGCCCGAACCTTCTCGGCCATCATCTCCCTTGCAGACATGACGTGAAGCTCGAAGGCGGGAACCTCCCTGTAGGGTGAGGTGTGGAAGGAGGTCTCGACCTCCTGTGGTGATTCACGAAGGCTCACATTGAAGGCCACCCTGGTCATGCTCTCCTTCCGACCGTCGTAAAGGGGTCCACGGAAGTGGAGGTCCATGTTGACCTCATTTCGGTACTTTTCAAACCGTCCCAGGACACAGCCCATACCCAATAACTCACAGGACCTGACCACCCTGTCCCGGACCTTCTCGAAGTCTAGCCTCCGCTTGCCTTGCACGAAGTCCAGGTCCTCGCTGAACCGGTTCAGCCCGTAGAACTTGTAAAGGGCGGTCCCTCCCTTGAAGACCAACGCCCGCCGATATCGTGAGACCGTATGGAGGCACACATCCAGAAGGTAGTCCAGCTCTACGTTTCGCAACGAAAGACCCCGGGCGGACGCGATCTCGGCCAGCTCCTCCCTCCTCATCACGCGATCAACCCCGCATTGTCGAGGATCCTCCACTTCTCATCGGTCCTGCCACTGGATGGGAGGGTTGTGTCCAAGGGCACGACGGTGGGGTAGACCAGGTCGCCGAGCTGTCCGAAAACCTCGTGGCCAAGGACTGTGAGCATGTACCCCATCCTCTTGGCAAGCACCCCGCTTCCCGCCTCCTTTACGTAATCCACAAGCCTCGGGACGTCCAGCGAGTCGATATTGTCCTTCATGATCGAGAAAATCTCGCAGGGAGAGATGCTTCTGTGGAGGATCGCGTCCACCAGCGCCTTCTCGGGGGTCGCCATGAACACCTCCAGCCC
>JAUVEQ010000016.1 GCA_030594725.1 Methanobacteriota archaeon | reverse complement strand
AAATATATTTTCATCTGTTTTTTTCACCACATATTACATCATATATTCATAGTATTATAAAGCTCAATAAATGGATTTTTGATGAATTGAAAAAATATTAACTGTGGCGGTTCGGCTATCGAGGGAATGACCGGGGACCGTGTTTTCCTTTGTCAATGTGGCGTCATGCACACCCGGGACGACCAGGGCACCCGGGAACTGCAATACATCATCGCGGCTCCCAGATCGCCGAGCGCGGCTCCCCGATCCATCGTCTTCATCCCGTTCTGGCGGTTGGACTCCCAAGTGACGATACACCATCAGCGTTCCGAGGGCGGCCTGCTCCATAAGATCTTCGGGAAGGACTGGAGGGGTGGGAGGATGTACATCTTCGTGCCCGCAATGGACTGGGACCCGAACACCTACAAGCACTGGGCCAGCACCCTCACAAAGAGCCCTCCACCCATCCATCCGGCCACCAGCTTCGGCCCCTACGAGCGATGGGCCGTGACCATCGAGGAGGGGGAGGCGGCCGCCCTGGCGGACTTCCTGATACTCACACTCGAGGCCGAGAAACCCGGTGTTCTCCAGGAGATCTCCTTCGAGGTGAGGGTGCTAGGTTCGTCCCTGATCTACTTTCCCTTCGACCGCTCTAGCAGTGCCCTCAAGCCCTTTTTCTAGTTGTTCGCATAGCTTCCGATCCGCGAAAACCATCCCTTCCAGACCCCCTGGAGCGGGCGAATAAAAGCCCCAAACTATTAAATATGGTAATCCCCTTGGTTGGCCCGCTCCTGGCGGCGTGGATGCCAGTGACCTGGGGTGCTCTAGTCGGTTCCGGACCTTCTAGGACCTTCGGCCACATGCACCATGCCATCTTGGGGGAGGGATGGCCCGACCTGGGAACAGGGGCAAAAGGAATGCACGGAAGTGCGGAAATGAGATATGATAGAGGTTATGTGGATTTCGGGAGGCCTCCGCCGCCAGTGAAGGAGGGCGATGTATTGACCGTCAAGATCGAGGGCGTTGGCTCCTCAGGCGACGGTCTCGCCCGTGTGAAGGGTTTCGTTATCTTCGTCCCAGGAGCCAGAATGGAGGAGGAGGTCAAGGTAAGGGTCACCAAGGTCTCCAGGAAGGTTGGTTTCGCAGAGAAGGTGGACGACGATTCGGTTGAAGAGACGGTAATAGATTCGGAAGAGACCGAGGAAGAGGAGTAGGTAGGCCATCCAATGGGGAAGCGTAGAAGGCGTCTGAAACCGGGGGGACCCCGCAAGCAGTACACATCGACTGCCCAGGTGAGGATGCTCAACCTACATCACAAGGATGTGTTCAAGTACCATCTGACCCAGATCCTCGAGGATTCGGAGATGAAGGATGATCAGAAACAGACCTTCAAGGCCAACGTCCTCTCGAAGGCATCCCAGCAATCCATCGCCAGCGCTATGGAATACATAGACTCGGTCGTTGCCGAGGGCCACCTGTCGGAAGACGACGCCCGCCGGATCTTCCGACTCCTTGACGACTACACTACCCGCCGCTGATCGCCGTCACAGCACCCCGTTCAGATCAAGACCTCCCAGCGGGAGCGCTACCCATGGCCAGCCCGAGAGGTAACGAGGAACGTTCGAAATCGAGAGGAAAAAAAACAAGACGGGCGTGGGGAGGATGGGGCCTCCCCAAGCGCCCGGGGATAGGAGGCAATGCACGTTTTCACGTCACGGCTTATAGGGCCGCGGTTGCTTTTCTAACATGGAGCCCTTCCCTTATATAGCGGCAGGGGGGGGGTGAGTGAAAGTGCCAAGGGAGTCCGGGGTCACGGTATATCGTAGGGACCTCCGTCGAAGGGTTCATCATCCTCCGGCAGCTCCTCTTCACGCTGTCCCTTCACGAACCAGAGGTAAATGTATATGAGCAAGGCCACCATGACCACGCTGGCTATCGCCACGGTGATGGCAAGCAACACCAGGTCATCCAACCAAGCCATCCATCCTCGCCTCCGGGCTCCAGGGCCCCCCAGGTCCGGAACGGACTATAAGCCTTCCGACCCGCTGGACCCCAACATTTTTTATAGTCAGGCGCCCTACGAGCCAGGGGTGGCATCGTGAACAGCTCTCCCTTTATGGATATCGGTTCGTCATCGAGGGTCTTCAGGACCGTCGTCCTGCTCGGCCTCCTTGCGATCATGACGGCAACGATCGTGATGCTATCGGTATCCGCCGAGGAGGAGGACCTGCAGCTGGGACAGGTCACCTACAGCAGGTATGACTCGGACCTCGATGGCCTTATGGACCACGTCGAGGTCACCGCGGATGTCATCAACGGGAACGGGACCCTCTCCAAGATCTTCACCCTCGAGGTCGTCCTTTCCTACGGCAACACCGATGTGGACCTCCAGACCAGCGGAGGCCGACTGGACCCCTTGGATTCAACAACCGTCACCCTCAAGGTCGGCACCGATTTCAACATGCCAGGAGGGACCTTCCTGGTGAAGGCGGTGCTCCACGCGGATTACCTCCAGGGTCCCATCAAGGACGAGAACGAGACCTCTGTGGAGCTCTATCCCCTGGGAGAGTACGATATAGACCTTTCATCGAACCGGAGCTCCGCAGACGCCTGGGAGAACACCTCCGTTGACTTCTCCATCACCGTGAGCAGCCTCTCGAACAATCCAACGGACGTGGACATAAGCCTGACCTCCACCCTGGGGTGGCCCTACCAGCTGGAAACGAACACGGTGAGCCTGGACCCCGATGAGGAGGTGGTGTTGAACCTCCGTGTCCTCGTGCCTCACAACGCACCTCCCGGTAGCATCGAGACCTTTGCCCTGGAGGCCGAGGCTGTCCGGAGCGCCACCGCGTTCAGCACCCTGAGCCTCAACGTGAGGGTGGCGCTCCAGGAGTTCGATCTGGGCTTGGAGCTCACATCCGACCGGGTCTTCGTGGCCTCGGGGGAGACCGTCACCGTGACCGGCTTCGTCACCAACCGGGGCAACAACCAGGACAATGTGACCCTCATCGTGGACCTTCCACAGGGATGGACCTCGACCTTCGATCCGCCCCTCCTCATGATCGACCGGGGAACCACCCTTGCCTTCGACATGCACATCACCGCCCCCTCGGGACTTCAGGAGACCGGTGTGTTCGATGCCAATGTCACGGCCCTCTCGAAGGGACTGGTCGCCGAGGACGCCAGGGTGTTGAGGGTCGTCTTCAACACCGCCGAGCTCGCGATCGACATGGGCAATGTCACCGTGAGCCCCGAGACCCCGACCGCGGGGGACGAGGTGACCATCCAGGCCACCATTGTCAATGCTGGTGCCATCACCGCATCGGGTGTTGTCGTCGCCCTCACCTCGGACATCGGCGAGGTGGCGAGGACCACCCTTGACGACCTTGCCCCTGGAAGCCTGGGCGTGGCCACCCTCAAGTGGACGCCCCCACCGGGGAGCCACCTGGTCAGGGTGGTCGTTGACCCCGACGGCGAGATCGCGGAGACCGACGAGGACAACAACCAGGTCTCGATCATAGTAATGGTCAGCAGCCCCGACCTCTCCATCGTGCCCGGGGACATCGCCATCGATCCGTCATATCCCACCGAGAGCAGCGTGGCCACCATCAGGATCGTCATCACCAACATCAGGCAATTGTTGGCAGGTCCCTTCAATGTGCGTGTCACGGTGGACGGGGAGGACCTTGGGACCCGGGAGGTCGCAAGCGGGCTCGTGGGAGGCGACAACGTGACCCTGGAACTGCCATGGACCGCCACCCCTGGCAGGCACACCTTCAAGGTGGAGGTGGACCCGGACGGTGATGTCCTCGAGGAGGACCTGTCGAACAATGTGGCGTCCCGTTCATTCTCCGTCAACGCGAGGCCCCAGGCGATCTTGAAGGCCAGCGATGAGGAGATCAAGACCGGAGACGAGGTCACCCTCGATGCCAACGGTTCGATCGACACCGATGGCCGGATCCGCCAGTACTTCTTCGACTACGGCGACGGTACCGACTCGGGCTGGACCTTCTTCGCCACCGTGAACCACGTCTACGCGGATGCCGGTGAGTACGAGGTACGCCTCTACGTCAGGGACGAGGCGGATGCCCAGAACCAGGAACCGACAATGGTGACCATCAAGGTCACCAGTCGGGACGGTGGAGAGGAATCCTCACCAGGTCCGGTTGCCATCGTTGCCCTGTTGACACTTGCCATCGTGGCCTTCGCTTTGATCCTCCACAGAAGGGACGGTGAGGACCAGTAGGGAGGTGGGCCCACGTTCTGCGTGGAGTGCGGTAAGGAGGTTGAGGGCGAGGAGGAGCTGAAGGGCAGCCTGTGCCTCGATTGCTTCTTGGAGCGCAATTCCCTGATGTCCCTGCCCGACGTCATCGACCTGGTCCGTTGCCCCGATTGTGGCTCGAAGTACGGCAGGGGAGGCTGGGGGAGCCCCAGGGACCCCGGGGTCGAGCATGATCCTGACGAGATGGACCAGGATGACGCCGGCACCGCGGCCGGGGACGCACTGCAGGTCGTTGATGGAGGACTCGTCCGCTCCGTGCAGATGCGGGTCCGCCCCGAGACCTCATCCATCTACAGGGTCGACGTGGAGGCGGAGGTTGGCTTCATGGGACAGGTCGTCCCCGCCCAGGCCTCCACCCGGGTCAGGATCAAGGGCGAGATGTGCCAACCCTGCTCCAGAAAGGCAGGTATGTACTACGAGGCCGTCGTCCAGCTCCGGGGCACCAAGGACAGGCCCGCCACCGCGGATGAGCTGGACAGGGCCCGCACCTTCGTGAATGACGAGATCAACAGGCTTGGCGCCCAGTCCCGTGGCGTGGCCCTTGTGAGGGTCGAGGAGCTCCATGGGGGGGTCGATTTCTACCTGACGAGCCATTCAGCGGGAGCCCGGGTGGCCAAGTCCCTCTGCGGCATGTACAGCGCCTCCTCATCCACATCCACGACCATGGCGGGAAGGCGGGACGGCAAGGAGATTGTCCGCGTCACCCATCTGGTGAGGATGCCCGAGCTGAGGAGGGGAGACTACGTCATGCTGCGGGACCAGATGCTGAGGGTGATCTCCGCCAGTCCCAAGGACGTTACCGTTGAGGTCACGGCGGGCACTGGCAAACGTCGCCATCTGGGCCGGGCCGAACGGCAGCAATTGACCTTCGTGGGGGACGCGGACTCTGCGGAGGAGGCCGTCCTGATATCGGCCACCGATAAGGAGGTCCAGGTCCTGGACCCTTTGACCCTGGCCACCGTGGACGTCATCCTTCCCGAGGGCTACGAGGTCGGAGGTCGGGAGACGGTCCTCGTGGTGAGAACGGAGGATGCCCTCTTCCTTGTGGGTTGATGGCGCTTCGGAATATGATGGTCAGCTGACCCGATTTCGGTCTTCATCCAGCTCGTCGATGATATCCTCGATCTCCTCATCGATACGGGCCAGCTCCTCCTCCTTGGTTTCGATGTCGGAGTCGATCTCGTCAAGCTCCCCGTCGAGCCTCTCGACATCCTCGTCCAGATGGCGCATGTCGTCCTCGTCCATCTTAATAACATGGACCTGGCCATCATCGCCCTTGATGGGGTCCTCCACCTCATCGCCATCGACCTCGACATCCTCATCCTCCTCGGAGGGTGTCTCCCCGGGCTCGATGTACTCCAGCTCGTCCTCCTTGTCGAGACCGTAGTGGGCTTCCTTCAGGGTCTTGTACCTGTCCGAGGTCTGGCGGATGATCAGGATTAGGATCACGGTGGCGATGAGGGTCACGATGATGATCGATAGCTCCTGGTTGGTGATCTCGATGGAGAAGCTGGACACATCCACCTCTAGTGGTTCCTCCGTCCGGTTGGTGTTTATCCCGTCGAAGGTCTCGATGTGGATCTCGTGGTTCCCCTCCTCCAGGCGTACGAAGACGTGATACATCACCCCCGCCCTGTACTCGTCGTCCGTGATGTTCACGGGGACCATCTCCGCCGTCTCGTTGTCGCCGAAGTCAGCCCTGACGTAGACCGGGGCCCGGTTGTCGATGCTCACGTAGACCACTGAGATCTCGAAGGTGGCGTAGACATCGCCCTCGGATGGGTCGATGATCTCGCTCCAGAGCTGGGGGGGCGCCAAGGAGCTGGTCACGTTGACATATATCGTGGCCCGGTCGCTGAGGCCGCCAATGTCCGTTGCCGTCAGCACGAGATAGAAGCTATCCGCCTCGAAGGGGGCGATGCCCACGATCCGCTTCGTCGTTCCATCCAGATGTAGGAAGTCGGGTAGATCGGCGACCTCGAGCCTTGCGAAGAGGGGCAACTCGTCCTCTACGACGAAGGACAGGTCGATCGGGTCCCCGGGTCCGAAATCCATATCGTACGGGGCCACGTTCTCCTCCCCGTCGACCATCCACAACCTCGGAGGGATGTTGGCGGGCATGTGACCCCTCACCGCGTACACGCCGTAGGAGGAGATGGTGGCGTAGACCTTGTGCTCGGTGGGGTCCACGTGGGAACCGGGTACCTCCACCCAGATGCCACCGTCCTCGCGGGCGAGGACCAGTGAGGACTCGTCCATGCCGTACGGTATGAGGGTGGTGGAGTAGCTCACCTCGATGTCGCCGCTGTCGAAGATGGCGTCCCCGGTGAAATGGACCTTGAGGAAGATGCCGATGAGCTCCGGCGGATGGGGCTTCGGGTAACTGGCCTCCTCGAAGACTATCTGGCCCGTGCCACCGAACGAGGCCTCCAGCTGGGCAATGAACTGGGACTCGGTCACGGTCAGTGTCTGCTGGCTGGCCTGTAGTACCTCTACGGGAATCATGGTGGAGTTCACACCGCCCTCCCCGTCCGACACCGTCAGGGTCACCTCGCTCTCTCCCAAGAGCAGGGAGGCGAAGAACACGGCATCCGGTCCCGAGTAGAGCGACCGATCGCCTATGTTGGTGGTCCACTCGAAGGTCATGGGGTCCCCGTTGGGATCGTAGGTCGCCTCGGCATTGAACTCGAGCACCTGACCCATGACCACCCGGGTACCGGGCAAGGGGGAGGAGACGCTGATGATGGGCGCGATGTTGGTCAGCACGGTGACCTCCCTGTTCATCGTCGAGGTGACGTTGATCACGACGAAGGCGTGGTACCTGTCCTTGTCCACGCGAACGCTGTGGAGATTGCGCATGTCCACCATCGTGGCGTTGATGATGCGGTCCAGCAGCACGATGCTCACGGTCCCCGAGGGGCCGGTGAGCCCGCTGAACACGGTCGTCCCCCGAGAGTCGTTGATCTCCACGGATGCGCCCTCAAGGGGTTGGTACTCCTGATCGGTCACCCGGAGGTCCAGGGTCCAGGAGATTTCCATCTCGGACGTGTTGTCCAAGTACACGATGCTATCGATATTGAAGGTCACATCGAGGAGGTACAGCTGGGAGCTCTGGTTCAATCTGATGTCGGTCCCGTACGGGGCCGCCTCCAGGATGCCCCCGGTCATGCTGACGGAGGCCTGCTCCAGGTTCATGGGGAAGAAGCAGTTGGCCACGTCGGTGCCGGTCAGACGGGGCGAGGGGGTGCCCCTGGCGTTGATGCCATAGTAGCAGTTGATGACCCGGCTGTCCTCGAAGATGGCTCCGGAGTCAAGGAAGTAGAGGCTGGACTCCAGGTCACCGGTGATCCGGGTACTTCTGAAGACAGGGGAAGCACCATCGACGAACATCGAGCTGAAGCTGTCCATCACGGACTTATCGAACAGGACGTCGTCGGATTCGATGTTCAGACCAATGGTTTCATCGTTACCCAGGTCGGCGATCCGGGACTGAAGGACGGACATCTTGGCGCCGCCATCGATCTGGATGGTGTACCTGGCGGACAGGAACCAGCTCCTCAGCTCGGTGCGGTCGGAGGTTGTGATCGGATCGCCATCGATATCGGTCAGGACCAGCTCGCCACCGGTGGCGATCCTGATATGGAACTCCAGGTCCTCGGTGCAGTTCATCACCAACCTCACGGACCTCAGGGTCAGCTTACCTCCGAAATCGATGGTGATGTTGCCGTTGATGTTAACGGTCAGGTTCTCGTAAAGGAGATCCTCGCCATCCTCCACGACCCAATCGCCCTCGGTCTCCCAGATCCCGTCACCAGGCGGGCTGCCGTATGCCTCGTCCCCGGGCGCGCCCGCTCCCGATGCCACTAATGCGCCGAAGGCGAGTGCGACGAGGGCGATGATTGTCGGCCACAAAGTCCTTCTGGTCAAAGCCACTGGCTCCACCCATCCGGTCAATGCACGCCCTAGGAATTAACCTTTGGGGCGTGGTCCGCCGATGGGTGGACCAGTAAGCCTTATATGGGGACCCCCGCATATAGCAATGGGATGCGCAGCAGGATCGTCAATCTCTTTCTGGCCGAATCCCAATTGCTGGATGACAGGGCTCTCGATTTCCTCGTCTCTCAGGAGGACCCAATTGTGGTCTCCAGACGGGTGCTTGAGGGCGTGAACTCCTTGGAGACGGTCCCCCTCGTGCTGGGGTTGAGCGATGTCGAGGATTGCCTCGGCGACACCATCCGGAGGGGTGGTTCGACGGTGGTCGTGATGCCATCCAGCAAGACGGGCGGCTCGGCCAATGTGCAAAGGCTTCCGGAAGGCCTCACGGGTGGCCACAAGGTCGAGACCGGTGCGTCCATGGCCTTCCCGGCCTCGCCCCCAGCCCCCGCCCGACGGATCGACCCGCCGACAGTAAGGACGGCTCCCAGGGTACCTCCGATGCCTGCCCCTACCACCCACGTGGTATCCTCTGCCAAGCGGGCGGAGGCGGAGTGCTCCGTCGACATCCTCATGGACATAACCGGTGACTCCACCTGCTCGGGGTGCATCAACGACTTCTCGAGGTACTTCCAGGACCGGTTCACCCGGTTGAAGCGGCTGATATCCCACCGGAGGGAGATGATGGGGTCCGTGCCCATCGCGGCGATCAACAACCGGAGGGGCGATGTCAAGACCATCGGCATGGTGATGGAGCGCCAGACCACCTCCAAGGGGGGCGTCATCTTCGAGATCGAGGACGAGAGCGGGCGCATAAAGGTCCTTGTCTCCGGCAAGAAGGAGGTCCCGACCGACATCGTCACCGACGAGGTGGTGGGCATCGTGGGTACAATAAACCCCAAGGGGGACCTGGTGTACGCTGAGCAGCTGGTGCGGCCCGAGATCCCCGTCAGGCGGCGAACACATATGACGGAACATGACGTGAACGTGGCCTTCGCCGCGGACATCCACGTCGGCTCGAACACCTTCCTTGACACCCAGTGGAACCGCTTCATGGATTTCTTGAACGGCCGCCTGGACAACGGCAACGGCACCAAGAGCATCCTGGACACCCTCGAGGTGCTGATCGTCCCGGGGGACGTGGTGGACGGGATCGGGGTGTTCCCGGGGCAGCAGGAGGAGCTGCTTATCTCGGACATCTATCGCCAGTACGAGGCCCTGGCCGAGCTGCTCAAGGAGGTACCGGACCACATCGAGGTGATCATGACCCCGGGCAACCATGATGCCGTGCGATTGGCAGAACCCCAGCCCGCGCTCCCCAATGATATCCAGAGGATGTTCGCGGGGAAGGTGCGCTTCGTGGGGAACCCCGCCCTTATCGACATAGAGGGCGTGAAGATACTCTCCTACCACGGCAAGTCCATCGACGACTTCGTCACCCACGTGCAGCGATGCACGTACGAGGACCCGGTCACGGTGATGAAGGAGATGCTGAAGCGGCGCCACCTGGCACCCATCTACGGGGGTAGGACGAACATAGCCCCCGAGGTCACGGACCACCTGGTCATCGAGACGATCCCCGACATCTTCGTGACCGGACATGTTCACGGAACGGGGGTGGAGGAGTTCCGGGGTTCCCTGCTCATCAACGCCTCATCCTGGCAGTCCCAGACCAATTACCAAAAATCGATGAACTTCGTGCCCGACCCGGCCAAGGTCCCCATCGTCAACCTCCGTAACATGTCCGTCAAGGTGATGGACTTCGCAACCTGAGGCCCTCTCGGGCCCTGGCCGCCCCCCAAATACTTATTACCCAGATGGGCCTACGGTGGAAATGGTGCACCCATGCCCATGCCATTGAATGCCCTCGACAAGTCCCTGAACCGGAAAGTCCAGCTCCTTCTCAAGGACCGACGCGTACTGGAAGGTACCCTCCAGGGCTACGACGAGCACATGAACCTGGTCCTGGACAAGACCGAGGAGACCGACGCCGAGGGGAAAAGGCGCAAGATCGGCACCATCGTCGTCCGTGGCAGTAACGTGGTCTCCATCAACCGGGACTGAGCCTTCCCTCACGACCCGACCATATCCTACGATCCCCATTCCCACGGGTCAGCCAGTGGGCCTGCGGTGTCGACACGGAAACGGCAATTTAGCCCGGGAATTGCGGTGTTCGCCGTAAAACCAAGCATGATCATCTCTCTAAAAGGGTAATTTATTAATATTCACCACTGAATTCTAGTGTGGAGGTTGGCTTATGGGAGACAAGAAGTTCCAAGGGAGTCTAGCCGTATTGATAATATTGATCATATGCTGCTGGCCAGCTGCGATCATATATTTCTTTATGAAGAGGGAAGAGGTCCAGCCCCTTCCCCCACCGGGCTACGACCAACAGATGCAACAACCGCAGTATCCGCCACCGGAGCAACCGCCCCAGTATCCACCACCGCAGTGAATGCGGGGCTTGCGCCCGACCAGGTACCGTCACAGGCTCGGTGTCCTCATACGCTCGTGATACAGTCCTTCACCCCTAGTCGTCATGTTGATAGGCTAGGGTTGCCATAATCGATGAAAGATCAAGGGTTGATGAGCATCAGCTACAATCCTGTGGGGAAGATCAGGAGGGCTATCCGGGAAGACCCGATAATCCTCGCGCACCATCCCTTCTGTGACAACTTCGCGGGTCACACCATCCAGCTCAGGGGCTACAGCGTCTGCTTGGGCTGCCTCTTCACGTATCCCTCCGCAGCGGTCACCATCGCCGTCGTTCTCGCCTTTGGGTACCTGGGCCTCCCGTTCACGAACATCCAGCTGTTCGGGGCGGGGGTGGTGCTCTTCGTCGTCGCCCTCCTCAGGAAGGCCCTGGACATCGGCAGGGAGAACCAGAGGCTCCACATCATCTTCCGCGTGGTCCTGGGAGTTTCCCTGGGCCTGGTGCTGTCTGCGATCATCGTCTCTCCCGACTGGACCAGCAGGCTCGTTCTGCTCGCCCTGGTCGTCGGTGTTGCCATCGTCTACAACGTCTGGAACGGAAGACGTTCCATGGGGATATGCAGGTCATGCGAACAGTACCCCGAGTTCCCCAATTGCGACGGTTCGAGGCCTAGCTGATGCCATATCACCTTGGCCATCATCAGCCCCCAGTAAACGAAACAGATACCTATTTACAGAAGGACCGCTTGGTAAGAAAGGGGATCCACCGAGGAATTTCGATGAACCTGTGAGGCCCATCGGTCCCTCGAGGTGAATGGGTCCTGGCAAGGTGGGGACTTTGACGTCGAACGGAACAAGGGCGTGGGCCACCGTCCTGCTCATCATCATATTCATATCATCGGCATTCGTGGGGATCCACGACCCTTCCAGAGGCACCGACACCCGCACCTCCGGCGGACCCGGCCCATTGGATGCATCGACATCGTGGGAGGACGATTTCAGCGATTCGGGGTCGGTCGATACCCTGATGGGAACTCAGGTCGTTTCCGGGGAGGTCAGTCTCCTCCCGGGTGAGACGGGTGGATTGGTCGCCTCCATAGGGATCTCGTGCCTGCCGGGCCTGAGGTACGACCTGCTGGTCGTTGATGTCGCCACACCGGGTGACAGCTCGGTCCTGGTCTCCGTCCTGAACGCCACCGAGGATTCCCAGCAGGTGGGTTATGTGAACGAACCCATCTCTGGCTTCAGGGACCTCGAGCAGAGGGACGTCTCCCTGGGCAGCATCTCCACGACGGCCTATCCCGAGATCCGTTTGCAGGCGGACCTGGTGGCGAGCGGTGCAGACCGACCTTCATTGCTATCATGGGCCGTGCGGTTCCTTCCCGTCGACGAATGGCGGGACGACTTCATCGGAACGGGTAAGATGGATGACTGGAGGGGTGTCAACACCACGTCCGGGCAGGTATCCATCGACCTTTCCGCAAGGACAGATCCTGGAGGCGAATACGATGCCTTCCCCCCTGTCGTGTTCTCATGGACGAGCCAGCCCAGCAAGTTCAATGCCATCTATCCTAACGCTGGCAACACCGGTTACCTGGACCCGGTCGCGGTGGACTGCACCGGATCCCTGGGTGTCTCCTTCGACGACCTTGACAGGGACGGTGACTTCGACCTGATATTGGCGAACAGCCCTCACGGGGGCCAGGACAAGGATTCCCAGATCTACTGGGGATCGGGTTCGGGAACCTGGGGGCCCTCCGGCGCCAAGAACCTCCAGACCGTGGGGGCCGAGCGGTCGGCAACGGGGGACTTCAACGGCGACGGCAGGGTCGACATAATAATCACGGCCCTCAGGACCTCGGCCACTGTGGATACGGTGGTGTTCCTCGACAACGGTAGAGGGAACTACAACCACACACCTGATATCGTTCTCACCCAGGACGACCCTCGGAACGTCGACACCGGGGACCTGAACGGCGACGGGTTCGACGACATCGTGCTGGCCGAGGACGGTACGTCCCGGGTCTTCTTCGGAGGACCCGGCGGACCGGACGCCACGCCGGACATCTCCTTCTCCGTCGGGAGCCGCTGTGACGAGGTCAAGGTCAGGGACGTTGATGACGACGGCCACCTGGACGTGATCTTCGCCACCTTGAGGAACGCCAAGGGCCTCGTCTTCCTCGGCGACACCAACGGCCCGGACACCACGCCCGACTATTCCCTCGCGCTGCCCGGCACTCGCATCTACGGTTGTGGTTCGGGGGATTTCAACGCCGACGGCTACAAGGAGCTGGTCTTTGTCGGTCTGCCCTCGACCTTCAGGGTCTTCAAGGGGTCCGCCCAGGGCTGGAGCGATTCCGAGCACCACGACATCAATCCAATGGGACTGGCCAAGGTCGCGGACTTCTACGATGTGGACAAGGATGGTTACGACGACCTCCTCGTGGGTGCCGGGAACCAGTTCAAGGTCTTCCTCGGTGGCACCACGTGGCCTACGACCTCGGACATCTCGAAGACCCTGGGCGTCACCTCGCCACCCGATATGGCCGTGGCGGTGCCCAGGGGAGGGATCCCAGGTTACATGGGGACCTTCGTCACCGAGACCATCACGCGCCCCCTTGATATGAAATGGGACATCCTCCACCTGGAAGGGTCCTTCCCCCAGAACACGACCACCTCGATATCGGTCCTCGACAGCGGGGGACGGCCGATCTCCGGGTTCACTGACCTCGAGGAACGGAGCCTGGACCTTTCGAGCATCAGGTCCGACTGGGCCATCCAGATCAAGGTCACCATCAGGACCGAGTTCAACTACACCACGCCCGTCCTGGACAATATAACGGTCAAGTGGATGGACAAGATGTCATGGAGGGAGGAGTTCTACGGCTCCCCCAAGGTCGACCGCCTGTTCAACGTGGGGATCTCCGATCTCAAGCTGGAGGATGCGGGCACTACCGTCGAAGGGCCCCAGCTGCTGTTCAGCTCCCTCCGTGGGGACGATGGATATTCCACGGGGAGCGAGGCCTACATGGATTCCGGTGGCCTGGACTATCTCACCGCTCCCCCTATCGAATTCGAGACCCGGGGTGCTGCCGCGGCGGACTCGGGGGACGTCAACGGCGACGGCTTCGTCGACGTGGTCTTCGCGACTTACATGACGGGGGACACCACCTACTCCTCCAACAGCCCCCTCTTCATGGGTGGCCCGGTCGGTTGGAGGGAAGGGCCGGACCACAGGTTCCCGACCGTGGGCGCCACCGATGTGGTGCTCGAGGACCTGAACCGCGATGGGTACATTGACGTTGTCTTCGCCCAGGAGCAGGACAACCTTGGCCGCGTGAACAGCACTCTCTTCTGGGGTTCCAGCTCTGGGTGGAACAGCACCCCTGACATGGAATTTCTGACCAACATGGCGTCAGGCATCGTCGCGACGGACCTCGACGGCAATGGCCTCCAGGACCTTGTATTCTCGTGCTACCAGGCGACATCCCATGCCACCGATAGCATGGTGTTCCTCCAGGAGAGAACGGGATTCTGTGGTACGGTCCCATCACACCTGCTGGCGACCAACGGGGCACGGGCCGTCGCGGCCGGTGAC
The DNA here is from genome assembly GCA_030594725.1 of Methanobacteriota archaeon. Classification (GTDB taxonomy): domain Archaea; phylum Thermoplasmatota; class DTKX01; order DTKX01. The sequence goes on along the minus strand of JAUVEQ010000016.1, from coordinate 2,176 downwards.
ATCGATGGGGATACAGAGACCGACCTGGTGTTCGCAAACAGCTTCGCCTTGGGCTCCACGGAGATCGATAGCTACATCTACTGGGGGAAGGGAGACGGGAGTTTCGAGGCGACCCCTGCAACCGTCCCGACCTCGGGCGCGGAGGACGTCAAGATCGTGGACCTGGACGGGGATCTCGATAACGACCTCGTCTTCGCGAACCGCATGGACAACTCCCTTAGCTATGCCATCGACTCGTTCATCTATCTGAACGGAGGATCCGGCGCATTCCCGAGCTCTCCTGACGTACGGTTGCCGACGATGGGGGCGAGGGGAGTGGCGGTCGCGGACCTGGATGGCGGGGGTTGGATGGACCTGGTGTTCGCTTGCGCTTATGATGGAGCCAGCTATTCTACGGATTCATTAGTCTATCTCGGTGATGCGGATGGATGGGCGACCGGCCCTGACATCGAACTTCCGACCCAAGGTACCGTGGACGTGATCGTCGAACACCTTATCCGACAGGGATCGGGTGGATACATGTCGAAGGCCATCAGACCAGAGTATCCCGACGAGACCGGGTCCTTCCACACCTTCCGCTACTCCGCGACCCTGGGTGGTTCCAAGACGGCAAAGGTGCAGATACTCGATGCGACCTCCTTCGAGGTCCTCTCGGAGACCTCCCTTCAAGCCGGGACCCACGAATGGTCTCTGGAGGATGCCTTCAAGGTAAGGGACCATCCATCGGTCGTCGTTGCGGTGATAGTGGATGGCCTCGACCTTCCAGGTGAGTTCTCCCTGGACGACCTCTGGATGAACTGGACGCACAGGGTCCGAAGACCACCCGAGGTCCTGGACTTCGCCATGAGCCATCAAGCGTTACTGAGGACCCATACCGCAACGCTCTGGGTGAACGTCACGGACGAGTTCGATTTCCCCAAGGACCTGGTCGTCGAGGTCGAGCACACCCTCAATGGAAGCGATGCCTGGTCCAACTACCTCATCCGACAGATCCTGTTCAGGAACGGGGTCTGGACCTCGGAAGTGATGCCGATGGTCGATGCCGCCCTGGGCATCTACGATTTCAGGGTGCGTGTGAGGGACACGGACTCCGAGCATTCGGATTACCTGAAGGTCCCGAACGCCCTGGAGGTCCTGAACAACCGGCCCACGGCCCCAGAGATCGTCATCGAGCCTGGTCGGCCCGTGACAACCTCGAACATGAGGGTGGGGTTGACCACATCTGCGTTCGATGTCGAGAGCAACCTGCTGACCTATCATTACAGATGGTTCCGGGACGGGGTCCACGTCGAGGACCTGACCGAGGAGGCCGTACCCCCGACCTACACCTCCAAGGGGGAGAACTGGTCCGTGGAGGTTAGAGCGTTCGATGGCGATGAAGAGGGCCCGCCAGCATATGCATGGAGGGTTATACAGAACGCGAACCCGGCCCCCAAGGACGACCTGCCTGACCCGCAGTTCGATGAGGACACGGTCGACACCGACTGGTTGGACCTCTCGTCGGCGTTCATCGACCCCGACGGCGACCCCTTGACGTGGACCGTGGGCAGTGGGCTTCAGAACCTGACCGTCGACATCGATGAGACAACGGGACGGGTCACCCTGACCCCGTTGCCGGATTGGAACGGCCAGGAGGTGGTGATCTTCATAGCCTCCGACGGTGAGCTCCAAGCGACCCAGAGGGTCACAGTGAACGTGTTACCCGTGAACGATGTCCCGATCATCGCCACCGTGAACGGCCAACCCATCACGGGGGACACCCTGTCCTTCAAGGTCGACCAGGGAGGGACGCTGGTCATCACCTACACCGTGTTGGATGTGGAGGGCGACGCCATCCTGGCTTCGGTCAACTCGACCGCCGTTCAGCTCGACGAGGTCCTCGGGCAGATCACCTTCGAGCCGGGCAACGACGCCGTTGGCACGTTGCGGTTCGCTCTCAGGGTCTGGGATACCATCGACACGTCCGCGAAGGTCATCCTGAACTTCGTCATCGAGATAGAGGACGTCAACGACCCGATGGATGATCCCGAGATCACCAACCCACTCCCGGGCACGAGATACAAGGTGGGCCAGGAATTCAGCCTGGTGGTCATCTGTGACGACCCCGACATCATCACCGGCCAGGTCCTCAACTTCACCTGGACCTCGAACGTCTCGGGCCTCCTAGGGTACGGTT